>NZ_JCAKNE010000014.1:0-118752 GCF_059515965.1 Propioniciclava sp. LT432
GCCAAGAGGTTGGTGACAGCGCGTCGGTATTGACGTGAGGGAGGACCCCCGGGTGGGGTGTGGCTTGTCGAAGGTCACATCTCACACCCGGAGGTCCTCGTGTCCCACCGTAACGCCCGCCTCAACTTTCATGGCCGCAAGCTGCTGGTCGATCGGGTCCGATACCAGCACTGGCCGGTCGCCCATGCAGCGAAGGCGATGGGGATTTCACGTCAGTGTGCTCACCGCTGGCTGGCACGCTGGGACGCCGAGGGCGAGGCCGGTCTGCATGACCGGTCCAGCCGTCCTCACGCGTGCCCGACCGCGACACCAGCCACGGTGGAGGACCTGGTGGTGGCCGCCCGTCAGGAGCACCGACGCGGCCCTGACTGGATCGCGGCCGAACTCGGGCTCGCGCCGCGGACCGTGACCCGGATCCTGCACCGACGGGGCATGCCGCCCCTGACCTGCCTGGACCCGATGACCGGCCAGGTGATCCGCACCTCGAAGCAGACCGCGGTCCGCTACGAACGCGAACGTCCCGGCGAACTGGTGCACGTGGATGTCAAGAAGCTGGGCAAGATCCCCGACGGTGGCGGCTGGCGGGCCCACGGACGCTCCGACACCATCGTCGCCAAGAACAAGCGGCCCAAGATCGGCTACGACTACGTCCACTCGATGGTCGATGACCACTCCCGCCTGGCCTACAGCGAGATCCACGACGATGAACGCGTCGACACCTGCGCCGGCTTCCTGCTGCGAGCCGCGGCCTACTTCGCCACCCACGGCATCACCAGCATCGAGCGAGTGATGACCGACAACGCGTTCGCCTACCGACATGGTCGAGCGTTCATCGACGCGGTCGAGACCATTGGCGCGAAGCAGAAGTTCATCAAACCCCACTGCCCCTGGCAGAACGGCAAGGTCGAACGCTTCAACCGCACCCTGACCACCGAGTGGGCCTACCGCCACGTGTTCACCAGCAACCAGGCCCGCCGCGACGCCCTTGACCCCTGGCTGGAGACCTACAACACTCAAAGACGCCACAGCGCACTCGGAGGACTACCCCCGACCAGCCGCCTGTCATGAACGTCGTGGCCCAGTACACCTAGGAGCGTCGGGGCGGCGCGGGTATCGGCCGTTCTCTTGATCTTGTCCGTAGGCATTGAGTACTGTGAATCACTAGGGTATTGACGGGGGTCACCCATGGACATCCTCATCCTCGCGGAGCACCACGCCTCGGTCGCGACGCTGGTGGAGGCACTCAACGCCCAAGGATTCACGGTGACTGTCGCCAAGTCGGCGTCCGAGGCTCTCCAGTTGATCGCCCCGTCCTCTCCTGACCTTCCCCGGGGCGCTCCGCGTGCCGCCCTCCTGGAAGTCGAGGCGGGCGGGCTCGTGCTCTGCCGCGACCTTCTCTCCCGGGACCTCGGGTTCCCCGTCCTGCTCTTCTCGACCACGCGGACCGATCCGCTGGACCGCGTGGTCGGCTTCATGCTGGGCGCCGACGACTACCTCGTCGCCCCCTTCCATCCCGAGGAGGTGCGCTGGCGCCTCCAACGCTCGGTCATGCGGGCAGCGGAAGGGCTGGGCCGACGGGGCCCGCGGTCGTCGTCGGCGGCCGACACGACGTTCCGTGCGCTCACCCCTCGGGAGCGGGACATCCTGGCCCGACTGCTCACCGGCCGGACGCAGCGACAGATCGCGCGTGAACTCGTGATCTCGGACAAGACGGTCGGAACCCACATCCAGCACATCCTCACCAAGCTCGACGTGCACCACCGGTCCGAAGCGATCGCCCTGGCCCATCGCCTGGGCTTCGGGCGCGACGGGACCGACGATGGTTCCGTGCCCCAGGACGAGCGGGGCACCGACGCCCCAGCATCAACTGAACCAGGTCCCTCGCCTGGGAACCGGTGAGGACTGCTGCTCGTCATCCGTGAACGGGACGGCCGACCCGATCCAGTCCACGACCTCACGCCCGGCGAGGTAGCGGTACGGGAACGCCGCCCGGGCCGCGCTGCGCGACAGTTCGGTCGCGGGCAGGCGTCCATCGGCCGCGACCACCACGAGATTGCCGAAGCGGCGCCCCTTCCACACCGCCGTCTCGGCGCTGACGAGGATCGAACGGTGCACGTCCCGCACCGCCGCAGCGAACCGACGCGCCCACGCGAACGGGGCCCGATCGGTCACGTTGGCGACGAACAACCCACCCGGACGCCGACGCGCCGCCACCTCCCCCAAGAACTCGCCTGTCGCCAAGGAGGCCGGGACACGCGGCCCGTCGAAGGCGTCCAGCACGAGGGCGTCGAAGTAGGCGGGCGGCATGGCCTGCAGGCCCTCGCGTCCGGGGACCGTCCGCACCTTGATGCCCGACCGGGCCGGCAGCGGCATGAGGCGACGCACCTCCTCGACGAGGTCGGCGTCCGGCTCGCAGACGATCTGGGCGGTGCCCGGGCGCCGCGCGGCGACGTACCGCGGGATGGTCAGGCCTCCCCCACCGAGGTGGACGACCCGGATGCGCTCGTCCTCGGGGCGGCCGAGGACCGTGGCGTCCAGCGCCTCGACGACCCGCTGGACGTACTCGAACTCGATCCGCAGCGGGTCGGCCGGGTCCACCCACGACTGTGCCGTGTTGCCGGCGACCACGCGGAACGCCCCGGGGTGGAAGGGGTCGGCTTCCACGTGCGCAGGCATGGGGGAACGCTATCGTCCCCGGTCGCGCGCTACAGGGAACCCAGGAACTCCAGCAGGACGCGGTTGAACTCCTCGGCGTGCGAGGTGGGGATGCCGTGGGGGCCGCCGGCGATGACGTGGAGGCGTGCGTTGGGGATCATCTCCGCCGTGCGGCGGCCGGACACCTCGAACGGGACGTTGTTGTCCGCGTCCCCGTGGATGACGAGCGTCGGGACGGTGACCCGGGCGACGTCCGCGCGCAGGTCGGTCGCCCACGCGAGGATCGTGCTCTCGAGGGCCTGCTCGGAGCCCTGTCCGGCGATCCGCAGGACGTCCCGGAACTGTTCGTCGCTGATCGTCATCTCCGACGGGTTGCTGAAGAACCACGTCATGAACTTCTCCAGGAACGCGTCCCGGTCGCCGGCACACTCGTCGCGCAGCCCCATGAAGCCGGTCAGCGGCATACCGCCGTCCGGGTTGTCGTCCGTGATGCACAGCGCCGGGGTGATGGCCGAGGCCAGCACCGCTCCGGACAGGCGGGACTCGCCGTACATCCCGATGTAGCGGGCGACCTCGCCGCCACCCATCGAGTGGCCGACGAGCACGGCGTCCGTCAGGTCGAGGTCGAGCATCAGATGGTTGAGGTCGGACGCCAGCGTCTCGTACTCGTAGCCGTCCGGCGCCTTGTCGGACCGCCCGAAGCCCCGGCGGTCGTAGGCGATCGTCCGGTACCCGGCGCGCTGCAGGGCGGGAACCTGGGCGGCCCAGGCCTCGGCCGAGAGCGGCCACCCGTGGATCAGCACGACCGGACGGCCATCACCGCCGGAGTCCTCGTAGTAGAGCTGGAGCGGGGTGTCGCCGGGAATGGTCAGGTAGGGCATTGCGGCCTCCTCGTCGTCGAGCGTTCTGACCCCGACCCTAGCCATTGCGCCGGGCGCACGGGAGCCCCGGGGCGGACGACCGGCTACGGCGTCGCCCGGTCCATGAGGCGGTCCGGGTCGAGGATCTCGACGTCACGGCGTCCGGCCAGCGCAATCACGCCCTCGGCCGCCAGGTCGGCGAGCCGACGGCTCAGGGTCTCGGGCGTGGTCCCGAGGTAGGACGCGATGTCCTTCTTCGCCATCGGCAGTCGGACGACGGGGCGACCCTCGACGACCGTGGACGGTTGGTCGAGCAGGTAGGCGGCCACGCGCGTCCCCACGTCCGTGCTCGCGAACGCCGCGAGCATCCGCTCGGCCGCCAGGAGGCGTTCGGTGGAGACCTGCAGCATCCGCAGCCCGATGGACGGGTGCTGGGCGACCAGGCGCGCGAGGTCGGCGTGGTCGAACGTGCAGAGCGTCACGTCGGCGTCCGCGTAGGCGAAGTTCTCCGGACGGCGCCCCAGCAGGAACGACGACTCCCCCACCGCGTCGCCCTCCTCCGCCACCCGGACGACCTGTTCACGCCCGTTCTCGAGGACGTGCACCAACCGGATGCGCCCCGAATGGACGACCATCAGCCGCTTCTGGTCGGCCGTGGGCGCCTGGAGCAGGGTCCCCTTGGGAGCATGCACCGGGCGCGCGAAGCTCGCGACCTCGTGCTGCTGCTCCGGCGTCAGACCGCGGAAGATCGGCACACGCGCCACGCAGGTGTCGTGCTCTGCAACTTGACTCACGTCAAGGAACGCTACTCCGGACTTTCGTACCTTCACGTCATCGGCCCGCACAACGCGGCCATCACGGAAGGAACGAACATGACTGCCCAGCCCACCACCACCCACACCCTGCTCCGCGCCGAGGGCTTCACCTGCCCCTCCTGCGTGACCAAGATCGAGAAGAGCCTCAAGACCCTGCCCGGCGTCACCGACGCGACGGTGCACTTCGCCACGTCGAAGATCGAGGTGGACCATGACGCGGCACAGACCTCGGTCGACGACGTCGTCGCGGCCGTGAAGAAGGCCGGCTACCAGGCTCGCGCGTCCGCCTTCTGATCCCCACCCCACGCACCAGCCACTCGTAGAGAGGAACTTCTCATGATGTCCCGCGTTCATCGCTGGGCCGTTCCCGTGGTGTCCGGGACGCTCATCCTCGCCTCCTGGGCCGCCGGCCAGGCCACCCCGACGGCCGCCGATCCCCTCATGATCGCCGCCGCCGTGGTGGCCGGTCTCCCCGTCCTGCACGGCGCCATCAACTCCCTGCGGGTCAGGACCATCGGGATCGACCTGCTGGTCTCGATCGCCGCCATCGGCGCGATCATCGTCGGCGAGTACTGGGAGGCGGCCGCGGTCACGTTCCTGTTCGCCATCGGCCACGCCCTGGAGGACGCCACCCTCGCCAGGACACGCTCGGCCCTGGCCGACCTGGTGGACTCGGCACCGACCACGGCGATCGTCGTCCGCGACGGTGAACAGGTCGAGGTGC
This sequence comes from Propioniciclava sp. LT432, assembly GCF_059515965.1. NCBI lineage: Bacteria > Bacillati > Actinomycetota > Actinomycetes > Propionibacteriales > Propionibacteriaceae > Propioniciclava > Propioniciclava sp. LT432. The sequence continues at coordinate 5,055 of NZ_JCAKNE010000014.1, forward strand.
CGGCCCACGAGGTGCTCGTGGACGAAGTCGTCATCGTCAAGCACGGCGGAACGGTGCCCGTCGACGGCGAGATCCTCGTCGGCAGCGCGGCGATCGACGAGGCGTCCATCACCGGCGAGTCCATGCCGGCCGAGCGGACCGAGGGCGACCGGGTCTTCGCTGGCACGATCGTCACGGACGGGTTCCTGCAGGTCCGGACGACCGGCGCGGGCGCCGACACGACGCTGGCGCGCATCATCCATCGCGTGGAGGAGGCGCAGGAGTCCAAGGCGCGCACGCAGCAGTTCATGGAGCGGTTCTCCCGGTGGTACACCCCCGGCATCATCGTGCTCGCGCTGGTGGTCGGGCTCATCACCCGCGACGTCCACCTCGCCCTCACGCTGCTGGTTATCGGCTGCCCGGGCGCCCTGGTCATCTCGGTCCCGGTCGCGCTGGTCGCCGGCATCGGCCGGGCCGCGCGCGACGGCGTCCTCATCAAGGGTGGCGAGTTCCTCGAGACCGCAGCAAGGGTGGACGCCGTGGCCCTGGACAAGACGGGCACCATCACCGAGGGGCGCCCCGAGCTGACCGACGTCCTCTCCTTCGGCACCTGGTCGGACGCCGAGGTCCTCGCCTGGGCCGCCCGTGCCGAGGCGGGCTCCAGCCACCCGCTCGCCGCTCCGGTCATCGCCGCTGCCGCGGACCGTGGCCTGCCCACTCCCGCCGTCCCGGAGGAGGTCACGACGGTTCCCGGTCAGGGCCTGATCGTCCGGGCGGACGGCCGGACGGTCGCGGTCGGCAACCGCGCCCTTCTGGGCGACCTGCTCAACGCGGACGCCGAGCGCGCGGCCTCGCAGCTCGCCGCTGCCGGGCGGACGCCGTTGCTGGTCGCCCTCGACGGGGAGCCCATCGGCGCCATCGGCGTGGCGGATCGGATCCGCGACGAAGGTCCCCAGCTCGTGGCGGGTCTTCACCGGGCGGGCGTCAAGCGGGTGATCATGCTGACGGGTGACACCCCGGAGGTCGCGGCGGCGGTCGCCGCCCAGGTGGGCATCAACGAGGTGCGCGCGGGCCTCCTCCCCGAGGACAAGCTGGACGTCGTCAAGGCCCTGCAGGCCGAGGGCCTGACGGTTGCCATGGTCGGCGACGGGGTGAACGATGCGCCCGCCCTGGCCCTGGCCGACGTCGGCATCGCGATGGGGGCCACCGGTTCGCCGCTGGCGGTCGAGACCGCGGACATCGCCCTGATGACCAGCCGCCTCGACCGGATCCCCCATGCGATCGGCCTGGCCCGGCGTACGGTCAACGTGATGCGCCAGAACATCTGGATCGCACTGATCACCGTCGGCGCCCTGCTCGCGGGCGTCCTGTTCGGCGGCGTCACCATGGCGATCGGCATGCTCGTGCATGAGGCGTCGGTCCTGGTCGTGATCGTCAACGCCATGCGCCTGCTGCGGTCGACGACTGGTCACCGAGCGCGTCCGACTGCTCTGGGGGCCAGGGCCGAGGACGCCCAGAAGGAGGTCGCTGCCGCGGCCGTCTGATTGTCGGCCGTTGTGGCCTCAAGCCCGGTGGGCTGACGCTCCTTCCCAGGGGGTCAGCTCACCGGCCACGTGATCAGGGTCTGTGCCTCCTCGGGGGCGTCTGGACGTGGTTCGTTCAGGTAGGACTCCCACATGAGGTCACCCGGGGTGAGGTTCTGCTCGCCCAGCCAGCGCATGAGCCGGTCGTAGCTGTCGGCGAGCGAGTCGTAGGAGCCCACGTGCAGCAGTTCAGCCACCCGGCCACCGGGCAGTTCGAGTGACGTGACCTCACCCCCGGGCTGGACCGCGGCGTCCAGCGGGAAACCCGCCGCCACGTCGACGGTGTCGGTCGGCATGCCGAAGTAGGCGGCGAAGGGGGGCCCGATGATGTGGCGTCCCTGCGCGGTGGCGGCCTCCATCGTGAGGTGGAACGCCCGACCGAAGAACGTCGTCAACTGGGTCATCGGTACCCGTTGCCTCACCACGGCGCAGAGCTGTGGCTCGCGCGTCACGACGTTCGGTCCGGTCGACTCATCCATGAGCATGCTCCATCATGCGCCCGAAGGGCCCCGGTGCGCACGGTTCGGCTGCGTTCGCCGGAGGGCCATGTTTGGGTTCTACGGTTTCTTGGGGGCCCGTGGTTGCGACTGGTTCTGATCACGTGGTCGATGCGCGGCACTCGCTGCCCCGCAAGGGCCCGCCGAGCGCCGCGCTGATGTAGCAGACGTTGAACAGACCGGCCGTGAAGGGCAGTACGCCCCACGCCAGCGACGCCTTGCCGCCGGGGGTGCGCCGGGTGAGGATCCCGGCGGCCAGGAAGCCAGTCCCTGCAGTCGCGCGGAAGAGCCGACCGGCGGGGCTGTTGATCCACCGACCGAACGAGGAGCGGTTGAAGGAATCCGCGGTGAGACTCATGGGCGCATCGTAGATAGTCCCCGTGGGGTCGGCAATGGAGTGCCGGACCGGTCGAGCCTTCGTGGCGTCCGATTCCCTCAGCCACGCCCTGCACACGCAACGAGAGAGGGCCCGTGCCTTGCAGAGCAAGACACGAGCCCTCGGCGCAGCCAACCCGAGCCCTCGGCGCAACGAAGCCGAGCCCTCGGCGGGAGGGGTGCGGGTCAGACCACGGTCAGGCCCGAGCGGTCCTCGTTCACGTCGAAGGTGACCGTCTCGCCGTCGTGGAGTTCCCCGGCCAGCATGCGGCGGGCGAGGGCGTCCTCGATGGTGGTCTGGATCAGCCGCTTCAACGGACGCGCGCCGTAGACCGGGTCGAAGCCCGTCGAGGCGAGCCACTGCTTGCCCGCATCGGTGACCTGCAACGTGATGCGTCGGTCGGTGAGCCGCGCGGCCACCCGCCTCAGCTGGATGCTGACGATGTGCGCCAGGTTGTCCTGCGTCAGCGGCGCGAACATGACGACGTCGTCCAACCGGTTGAGGAACTCCGGCTTGAACGCCTGCCGGACGACGCCCATCACGGCCTCGTTCTTGGTCTCGGCGCTCAGGTTCTGGTCAGCCAGGAACTGGGAACCGAGGTTCGACGTCATGATCAGGATCACGTTGCGGAAGTCCACCGTCCGACCCTGGCCGTCGGTGAGGCGTCCGTCATCGAGCACCTGCAGCAGGATGTTGAACACGTCCGGGTGGGCCTTCTCGACCTCGTCCAGCAGCACGACCGAGTACGGACGCCGACGCACGGCCTCGGTGAGCTGGCCGCCCTCCTCGTAGCCGACGTAGCCCGGAGGGGCACCGACGAGTCGGGAGACCGTGTGCTTCTCGCCGTACTCGCTCATGTCGATGCGCACCATGGCGCGCTCGTCGTCGAACAGGAAGTCCGCGAGCGACTTGGCCAACTCCGTCTTGCCGACGCCCGTCGGGCCGAGGAACAGGAACGACCCCGTCGGACGGTTCGGGTCCGAGATGCCCGCGCGCGAGCGGCGCACGGCGTCCGAGACGGCCCTGACGGCCTCCTCCTGGCCGACGAGGCGCTGACCCAGGTGGTCCTCCATGGTCAGCAGCTTCTCGGCATCGCCCTGCAGCATCTTGCCGACGGGAATCCCCGTCCACGCCGAGACGACCTCGGCGATGTCGGTGGCCGACACCTCCTCGGCGACCATGGGCGTCCGGTTGGCGTCCTCCTCGGAGGCGCGCTCGAGTTCGGCCTCGAGGCCCGGGATGCGCCCGTACAGGATCTCCGACGCCTTCGTGAGGTCGCCCTCGCGCTGGGCCCGGTCGGCCTCCGCGCGCAGCCGGTCGATCTCGGACTTGATGTCGCCGACCCGGTTGAGGCCCTGCTTCTCGGCCTCCCACCGCGCCTCGAGACCCCGCAGCTCCTCCTGGGCGTCCGCCAGTTCGGACGCCAGCCGGGCGCGACGTTCGGTGCTCGCGGCGTCCTGCTCCTTCTCCAGGGCGAACTGCTCCATCGTCATGCGGTCGATGGTGCGGCGCAGCTGGTCGATCTCCTCGGGGCTGGAGTCGATCTCCATGCGCAACCGCGAGGCCGACTCGTCGATCAGGTCGATCGCCTTGTCGGGGAGCTGCCGGCTCGTGATGTACCGGTTCGAGAGCTGGGCGGCCGCGACCAGGGCGCCGTCGGTGATGCGCACCTTGTGGTGGGCCTCGTACCGCTCGCGCAGGCCGCGCAGGATCGCGATGGTGTCCTCGACGGACGGCTCACCGACGTAGACCTGCTGGAAGCGGCGCTCCAGGGCCGGGTCCTTCTCGATGCGCTCCCGGTACTCGTCCAGCGTGGTGGCGCCGATCATGCGGAGCTCGCCGCGGGCGAGCATGGGCTTGAGCATGTTGCCGGCGTCCATGGCGCCCTCACCGGACGCGCCCGCGCCGACCACCGTGTGCAGCTCGTCGATGAAGGTGACGACCTGGCCCTCGGACTCCTTGATCTCGTTGAGGACCGCCTTCAGCCGCTCCTCGAACTCGCCGCGGTACTTGGCACCCGCCACCATCGACGCGAGGTCGAGCGAGACGACCCGGCGCCCCTTGAGGCTGTCCGGCACGTCGCCCGCGACCACCCGCTGGGCGAGGCCCTCGACGACGGCGGTCTTGCCGACGCCGGGCTCACCGATCAGGACGGGGTTGTTCTTGGTGCGCCGGCTCAGCACCTGCACGACACGACGGATCTCCTGGTCACGTCCGATGACCGGGTCGAGCTTGCCCTCGCGGGCCCGCTCCGTCAGGTCGACGGAGTACTTGTCCAGCGCCGACTCGCCCCCCTCGGACTCGGCGCTCGTGACGCGCTTGCCGCCCCGGGCCGCGTTGAACGCCTCGGTCAGCTGCTCGGCGGTCGTGAACCGGGTCAGGATCGGCTGGGCATCGGACGCCACGGCCGCCAGCGCGATGAGCAGGTGCTCGGTGGCGACGAACTCGTCGCCCATCTGCTCGGCGCGGGTCTCGGCGTCCGCCAGCACGCGCGCGAACGAGCCGGACAGCTGCGGCTGCTGCACCGAGCTGCCCGTGGAACTCGGCAGCTTCTTGATGGCGGCCTGAGCTGCCTGGTCGACCTGGCCGGGATCGGCGCCCACCGCCTGCAGCAACGCGCCGACGGTGTTGTCCGGCACCATCAGCAGCGCGTGCAGCAAGTGGCTCGGCTCAGCGTTCGGGTTGCCAGCCGTGAGCGCGTTGCGCAGGGCGGCGCTGACGGCGTCCCGGCTCTTGGTGGTCAGTTTCGCGGTGTCCATGCGGGGGGCTCCTCCTGTGGAGAATTCAAAGTTGAGTTCACCTGACTCAACTATGTCACGGTCTCAGCTATTCCGTGCGACGAGGGCAACAGCAGCGAAACCCCGAGCCGACGAGGCCGGATCCGCGCGCGACAAGACAATCCGCGCGCGACAGGTCGCGCGCGGATTGCCACAGCGGGAGCGGATCGCTTCCGCGCGACCCCGAGGCCTACAGGCTGTCGCCGAAGTCGGCGCGGAACTGCTCGACGATCTTGGTGGTCCAGTCGCCGATGGGCTCGAGGCGTCCGTAGAAGAACCGCAGGATCTCCGGCTCCTCCACCCAGCGCATGCCGCCGACGAGGCGGCGGTTCTGGTAGAGCCAGTCGATGCGGTCGACCGCGTAGTTGACCTGCGAGAGCGTGAACACGCGGCGGGGCATGGCCAGGCGGACGAGCTCCATGTCGGCCAGCGGCTCGACGCCGGTGTGGATGTCGCGAGCCTCCGACATGGTGCCCCGCTCCATGCCGCGCACGCCCGAGGCCAGGTACAACGCGGACGCCAGCGCCGCGGCCGGGTACTCCCGCTGGTCGACGTGGTCGAGGAACCGCATCGCGTCGACGTGGGCCCCGAGGCCGCCCGGCGGCGTGATCACCGGGACGCCGCGGCGTTCCAGTTCGTTGACCATGTGGGCGATGAACTGCGGTCCCTGGTTGATCATGTCGAAGTCGAGGGTCTCGTCGAGCCCGACCGTGATGGCCTCCATCTCGCGCACGGACATGCCGCCGTAGGTGAGGAAGCCCTCGAACATCGGCACGAAGCCGCGCATGCGCTTGTACATGTCCTCGTCGCGGATGCAGATGCCGCCGCCGCGTCCGAACCCGAGCTTGCGGGCCGAGAAGTAGATGATGTCGCAGAGGTCCGCCATCGCGTGGACGATGTCGGCGATCTCGAGATCCACGCACCGGGGGTCGCGGATCTTCATGAAGTAGAGGTTGTCGGCGAGCAGCGAGGCGTCCAGCACCAGCGGGATGCCGTGCTCGTGGCAGATGTCGGAGACCTCGGTCAGGTTGTCCAGCGAGAACGGCTGGCCGCCGATGAGGTTGGTGCCGGCCTCCATGCGCACGAAGCTGAACGCCTCGGCGCCACGCTCCGCGATGACGGCGCGCAGCGCGTCCGTGTCCATGTTGCCCTTGAAGGGGTGGTCGGAGGTGACCTTCAGCCCGTCGGGGTGGATCAGCTCCAGGACCTCGGCGCCGTGGACGACGATGTGCTGCTTCGAGGTGGTGAAGTGGTAGTTCATCGGCACTGCCGTGCCCGGGCGCACCAGCACCTGGCCGAGGATGTTCTCGGCGGCCCGGCCTTGGTGGGCGGGCAGGAAGTACTGCATGCCGAAGAGCTCGACGAGCTTGTCGTAGAGCCGCGTGTAGGTCGCCGAGCCCGCGTAGGCGTCGTCGGCGCGGAACATCGCCGCCTGTTGCTCCTGGCTCATCGCGTTGACGCCCGAGTCGGTCAGCATGTCGAGGAACACGTCGGAGTTCTGCAGCAGGAACGTGTTGTGACCGGCGCCGCGGATCGCCTCCAAGCGCTCCTCGACCGGCAGCAGCGTCAGCTTCTGGATGATGCGCACCTTGTGCATCTCGAGCGGGAGCTGCTCGCCGCCGAAGAACGTCACCTTCGACATGTCTGGCCTTTCCCCTGGGGCTCTTGCGAGGGCAATCCTTCCACTACGGCCCGTCGTAGCAGACGGCTGATCGCTGGGTGGTCGGACGTGCCCGAGCACCTCACCGAATCCGCTCGCGAAAAGGGAAATCCGCGTTCGACGGATCGAGCGCGGATTCCCTTCGACGTGCGTCCGTGGGTCAGCGCGAGCGGCGGCGGCCCGAGGACGCCGAGAACGCGGCTGCCCCACGGGTCGCGCCTGCCGGTGCGGCACCGGACGCGCTGCGCGGCGCCCGCGCGGGGCGTCCGTCGTGGTTGGCGGGTCGCGCCGAGCCGTTCGAGGGGCGCGTGGAACCGCTCGCGCGGCCGGACGAGCCGGTGGCTGAGCGACCCCCACCGCCGGCGGGACGGCGCCCGCGGCCCGAGGACTGCTTCGGCGGAGTCGACTCAGCGGGGGCCGGCGTCCGGGCGGCGACCTCCTCGGCGGAGAGCATCTGGCGCTCCCCCGGGGCGAGGTCGCGCAGCACCTGCTCGGAGGCCTGCGTGACGGTCGGCTTGATCTTCGCCGCCCGCATGAGGGCCTGGACGTCGGAGCGCTGGTCCGGCGTGGCGATGGTGATCACGGTGCCGGAGTGCCCGGCGCGCGCGGTACGACCCGAGCGGTGCAGGTAGGCCTTGTGCTCGGTCGGCGGATCGGCGTGCACGACCAGCGCGACGTCGTCGACGTGGATGCCCCGGGCGGCGATGTCGGTGGCGACCAGGGTCTCGACGCGGCCGGAGTCGAAGGCCTCGAGGTTGCGCACGCGGGCGTTCTGGGCGAGGTTGCCGTGCAGGTCGACCGCGGGGATGCCGCGCCCGTTGAGCTGCTTGGCGAGCTTCTTGGCGCCGTGCTTGGTCCGGGTGAACAGGATGGTGCGGCCCGGGGCCGCCGCGAGGTCGGCGATGACGTCCGTGCGCTCGGCGGCGGTCACGGTGAGCACGTGGTGCTCCATCGTGGCGACCGGCGACTGGGCGGAGTCGGCCTCGTGGACGACCGGGTCGTGCAGGAACTGCTTGACCAGCACGTTCACCGCGTTGTCGAGCGTCGCCGAGAACAGGAGGCGCTGCGAACGGGCGGGCGTGGCGGCGAGGATCTTCTTGACCCCGGGCAGGAACCCCATGTCGCTCATGTGGTCGGCCTCGTCGATGACGGTCACCTCGACCGCGTCGAGCGAGAGGTGGCCCTGCTCGCGGAGGTCGAGCAGGCGGCCGGGCGTGGCGACGAGGATGTCGACGCCCATCGTGAGGGTGCGCACCTGGGGGTTCTGGTTCACGCCGCCGAAGATGGTCAGCATCGTGAGCGCGGACGCCTTGGCCAAGCCCTCGAAGGACTCCGCGATCTGCGCCGCGAGCTCGCGGGTCGGGGCGAGGACCAGGGCACGGGGACGCCGTGCGGCCGGACGACGGCGGTTCGCCGCGAGGCGCGCCACGACGGGGAGCGCGAACGCGAAGGTCTTGCCCGAGCCGGTGCGCCCGCGGCCGAGGACGTCGCGTCCGGCCAGCGAGTCGGGCAGCGTGGCCGCCTGGATGGGGGTGGGGCTCGTGATGCCGCGCTGGGCGAGCACCTGGACGAGCGGAGTGGGCACGCCGAGGCGTGCGAAATCTGAAGTCACGTGTGTTCTTTCCTGGGCGTCTCGCCCGGCGCGCTCGTGCTGGGTCCGATCCGAGTGATCGGTGCGGCGCGGCCAGCGGCTGATCAGCCGCATCACCTGCGATCCGAGGCAAGACTGGTGCGGACCGCGTCACCCATCGTAGTGGATGCGCCTCCCGAACCTCACATCGGGTCCGGGGCCCCCACCTCGGACCCGCGTCGCGGGATCCCCTCCCAGTCCCCCGCCGATGCCACGCAGGCCGCCGCGAGGTCGATGCCCCGGGCCAGCGCCAACGCCGGCTCCAGGCCGTCGATGCGGCCCGAGAGGTAGCCGGCGCACAGGGCATCTCCGGCGCCGATCACGTCGACGACCTCCACCGGTTTGGCGGCCAGGTGCACCGCGCCCGCGGCGGTGAAGACCGACGCCCCCTGGTCGCCACGCTTCACGAGGACCTCCTCGACTCCCCCGGCCAGGAGGCGGGCCACCGCGTCCTCCTCGGTCCCGGCGGCGACGATCGGCAATTCGTCCTCCGACGCGATGAGGACGGTCACGTACGGCAACAGCCGCAGGAGCGTGGCGCGCGCGTCCTCCTCGGACCACAGCGCCGGGCGATGGTTGACGTCGAGCGATACCGGCAGCCCGTGCGCCCTGGCGCGCTCAGCCACCGCGAGACACGCGTCGGCCGCCGAGACCGACAGGGCGGGAGTGATCCCGGTCAGGTGCACCCTCCGGCAGCCGGGCAGCGCGGCGAGGGCATCCTCGGGGGCGAGGTGCGAACCCGCCGAGCCACGGCGGAGATAGGTCACCCTGCGCTGGTGATCCGCCGGCGATTCGAGCACCATGGCGCCGGCCGGGCGCGGGTCACGCACCACGAAGGAGACGTCCACGCCCTCGTCGACCAAGTTCTCCGCCACCCACTGCCCCAGCCGGTCGTCGCTCACCCTGCCCACCCAGCGAACGGAGTGGCCCCAGCGGGCGAGCCCGATGGCGACGTTGGACTCCGCGCCGGCGACATGGGCGGACGCCTGCCACGCCGCGGCAATGGCCGGGGTCCGGAACGACACCAGGGCTTCGCCGATCGTCAACACGTCTGTCATGCGAACTCCTCGGCCAGAGCGGCGAACTCGGCGGCCCGTTCGGCCAGGGCCGTCAGGGAACCACCGGACGCGGCGTCCCCCACCAACGGCCCGCCCACGCCGACCGCCACCGCGCCGACGCGCAGGTACTCCCTCGCCCGTTCCAGGTCGACGCCGCCCACCGGGACGAAGGGCAGGCCCGGGAGTGGGTCACGCAACGCCTTGAGGTACCCGGGCCCGCCGACCGACGCGGGGAACAACTTCACGGCGACGGCCCCGAGTGCGACCGCTTGCAAGGCCTCGGACGCCGTCTGCGCACCGCCGAGCACGGGCAGCCCCAGGGCGACACCCGCCGCGATGCCCGGGGTGATCGCCGGCGTGACCAGGAACTGCGCCCCTGCCCTCGCCGAGAGGGCGGCGTCCTCCTCGGTGAGCACCGTGCCGGCCCCGATGGTGCACCCCGGCACGCGCGCCAGTTCGCCGATGGCCCCGAGTGCGCCCGGCGTCACCAGCGACACCTCGATGAGGGGCACGCCCGCCTCCACGAGGGTGCGCCCGGCCGCCACGGCAGCGTCCGGGGAGGAACCGCGGATGATGCCCACCACGCGGTGGCTCTTCAGCAAGGAGAGGAAGTCCATGTCACCACTCCGCGAACGCGCCGTTGGGGTGCCGCCACACCGGGTTCCTCCACGCGTGGCCACGGCGGTCGGCCTCGCGCACGGCGTCCTCGTCGATCTCGATGCCGAGGCCGGGGCCGGTCAGGCGGTCGACGTGGCCGTCCACGAAGGTGAGGGGCGCCAGGTCCGCCACATAGTCGAGCACCTCGGCGCCCACGTTGTAGTGGATGCCGATGCTCTGCTCCTGGATGAGGTGGTTCGGAGCCGCGAACGCCACCTGCAGGCTGGACGCCAGCGCCAGCGGCCCCAGCGGGCAGTGCGGGGCGAGCTGCGCGTCGAACGTCTCGGCGAGGGCGGCGATGCGACGCACCTCCGAGATCCCGCCGGCGTGCGAGAGGTCGGGCTGGACCACGGCCACGCCCGCCTGCAACACGGGGAGGAACTCCTGCCGGTTGTAGAGGCGCTCACCCGTGGAGATCGGCACGGTCGTGCTGTCCACGACCTGCCGCAGGAGGTGGCTGTTCTCGGGGATGACCGGCTCCTCGATGAAGAACGGGTGGTAGGGCTCCAGGAGCCGGGCCACCCGCCGGGCGTCCGCGAGGGTGAACCGACCGTGGAGGTCGACGGCGACATCGCGACCGTCGCCCAGGACCTCGCGGGCGGCCGCCACGCGCCGCTCCACGCCGGCCAGCTCGGCACGGGTCGCGATGGGTGACATGCGGCCGGAGGCGTTCATCTTGACCGCCGTCATCCCCGCCTCCACTTGGGCGGACACCTGGTCGGCGACCTCGTCCGGCTCGTCGCCGCCGACCCAGGCGTAGACGCGGACGGCGTCGCGCACGGGCCCGCCCAGCAGGACGTGGACCGGGGCTCCCAGCGACTTGCCCAGGAGGTCCCACAGGGCTTGGTCGATCCCCGCGACGGCGGACGACAGGATGATGCCGTGCCGGTAGAAGGACCCCTTCGAGAGCACCTGCCAGTGGTCCTCGATCCGGAACGGGTCCGCCCCGATCAGGCGTTCCGCGAGCTGGTGGACCGCGGTGCGGACGGTCTCGGAGCGGCCCTCACAGGAGGCCTCACCCCAGCCGACGAGCCCTCCCGAGGTCTCGATGCGCACGAAGAGCCAGCGGGGCGGGACCAGGAAGGTCTCGACCCGAGTGATGGTTTCCATCTGTCACCCCTTGGTCGCGCCGGCGGTGAGTCCCGACACGATGTACTTCTGCGTGAAGAGCGCGATGACCATGATCGGCACGGTCACCACCGTGGACGCCGCCATCAACGCACCCCAGTCGATCGCGGCATAGCCGATGAAGTCGTAGATGGCGACGGGCAACGTCTTGGTCCTGGCACCGGACAGCACCAGGGCGAACATGAAGTTGTTCCAGCTGAAGATGAAGCTGAGGATTCCGGCGGTGGCCATGCCGGGCGTCGACAACGGCAGCATCAGGTGCCAGAACGACCCGATCGGCGTCAGCCCGTCGACCTCGCCCTGCTCCTCGAGCTCCACGGGGAGCCCGTCGAAGAACCCCATCATGATGTAGACGATCAGGGGCAGGGAGACGAACATGTGCGACAGGATCAGCACCCAGTAGCCGCCCACCATGCGGAGCTGGCTGAACAGGTAGTACCAGGGCACCAGCAGCGTCACGCCCGGGATGACACGCGCCATGAGGACGACGAGCGCCGACTTGTTCATCACGAACCGCGACATCGCGAACGCCGCCGGGACCCCCAGCACCATCGACAGCCCCGTGGCGACCAGGGCGATGAGGCCCGAGTTGACGATGTACTGCCCGAAGTTGCCCTGGGCGAACACCTTGTCGAAGTTCTCCCACGTCGGGGTGAAGATCAGCGTCTTGGAGGCGTCGTAGATGTCCACGTTGGTCTTGAGCGCCGCCAGCACCATCCAGACGATGGGCAGCAGGAGGATGGCCACCACCAGCGCCAGCGCGGTGAAGCGGAAGATCTTGTAACCGGGGGACGTGATCACCTGGCCGCCTCCTCGCGCTTGCGGGTCAGGAAGAAGATGCTGCCGACGATGATGATGAAGAAGAGGATCAGCACCGTGGAGCTCGCTCCGTACTCGTTGTAGTCGAAGCTCAGGCCGTAGCCGTAGAGGTTCAGCGTCTCCACCTCGTGGAACGAGCCGCCGCCCTTGCCCTTGGCCGCGAGCAGGATGTCGAAGGTCTTCAGCGCGTCGATGCCCCGCAGCATCAGGGCCACGATGAGGGTCGAGCGCAGCATGGGTGCGGTGATGAAGCGGAAGGTCTGCCACGCGCTGGCGCCGTCCACGCGGGCGGCCTCGAAGGGCTCGTCCGACAGCGAGGTGAGACCGGCGAGGATGATCAGCGCGACCATCGGCGTCCACTGCCAGATGTCCATGAACATCGTGGTGGGCAGGGCGGTCGCCTCCCCCGCGAGCCACGGCTGCGGTGGGATGCCGACCAGCCCGATGATCTTGTTGATCGGGCCGATGTTGGGGTCGAAGATCAGGCGCCACATCATGCCGACCGCCACGGGAGTGGCGACCAGCGGCAGCAGGATCGCCACGCGCACCCACTTCTCACCGCGGAAGGGGCGCCACAGCAGGAGCGCGATCCCCAGGCCGAAGAGCATCTCGAAGAAGAGCACCGCGACCGTGAACCACGCCGTGCGCCCCACCGCCGGCCAGAACCGCTGCGTGTCGGTGAGCACCTCGGCGTAGTTGTCCAAACCGATGAAGGACGCCTCGGCGCGGACCGAACCCGAGGCGTCGGTGAGGCTGAGCCACACCGTCCAGAGGATGGGGAAGATGATCAGGAGCGCGATGAACACCATCGCGGGACCGGCGAACAACCAGCGCCGGTGTCGGTTGGCCCAGCGAGAGAACCCGGACTGGGCTCGCGGGCCTGCGATGACAGCCGTGGACAAGGCGGTGCACCTCCTCGTGCAGGGACGGGTGGAGGGACGCCGTGCGCCCCTCCACCCTCGTGTCGGCTACTTCTTCTCGTCGTCCAGGACGGCCTGGAATGCGGTTTGCGCCTTCTCGACGGACGCGGCCACGTCGCCCCCGGTGATCGCGTCGACGATGGGCTGGCCCACGGCCTCGCGGGCCTTGACGACCTGCGCCACCACCGGACGGTCGTGGTCCACGCCGACCTTCGCCGATTCAGTGATGGCCTCTGCCAGGTCCTCGGGGTAGCTGCCGGTGCCGTCCGGGCTGTCCCACACCGAGGTACGCGCACCGGGGATGCCGGACTTCTGCTGGGCCAGGACCTGCTCCTTGCTGGTGGCCCACTGCACGAACTTCCAGGCGTTCTCCCTGTTGGACGACGCATCGTTGATGCCGAGGGCCCACGACGGGATGTTGTACGGCTTAGAGCCGGCGGCGCCCGCCGGGAACTGCGCGAAGCCCACGGTGTCGGAGACCTTGGACTTGGCCGGGTCGGTCGCGTTCTTGTAGAGCGAGTCGGCCTCGGTGTAGAAGGCGGCCTGGCCCTGCGTGAACACTGCCATGGCCTCGGGCCAACTCATGTCGGTCGAGACGTTCGGCGGCCCGTACTCGCGGATGAGACGTCCGTACAGTTCGTAGGCCGCCTTGGCCTCCGGCGTGTTCACGGCGGCCTTGCCCGCGGCGTCCACGAAGTCGCCACCCGAGGAGAACAGGAAGCTGGAGAACTGGGTGACGGCCGGGCTCTTGCCGGTGCGGGCGACGAAGCCGGCCATGCCCTCAGATTCCTTGATCTGCTTGGCCGCGGCCTCGAGCTCCTCGAGGGTCTTCGGAACGCTGATGCCGAGCTTGTCCAGGATGTCCTTGCGGTAGTAGAGGACCTCACGCTCGGTGATGATCGGGACGCCGACGACCTTGTCCTGGTAGGTGGTCGCCGACAGGGGGCTGGCCTGGAAGTCGGCCAGGTTCCAGGCTGCGTCGCCCTTGGCCTGCTGCGTGAGGTCGGCGAGGTACTTGTTCTGGGCGAACAGGCGGCCCTCCTGCAGGGGGCGGTACATCATCACGTCGATCTCGGACGTGCCCGCGTTCAGCTTCACGTTGTACTGGTCCGAGAGCTGGTCCTCGGCGAGCTGGGTGATCTCCACCTTCAGGCCGGTGGCCTTCTCGAACTCCGGGATCGCCTTCTTGACGTTCTCGGTCCACACGTGGTTGGCCAGCGTGACGCGGACCGTGGTCGAGGGGGCTTGAGCCGCTCCCCCTCCACCGGCTCCCCCGGTGCTGCAGCCCGAGGCCGCGACCAACGCGATCACCCCGGTGCCGAACAGCAGAGTACGACGGCTCAATTGGGACATGGACACCCTCCCTTGCGTGTCTGCCGCGACCCATCGCGGCATGGCGGCGGACGCACTTGGTCCGCCTCGCCGCCAATCTACCCACGAAAGTCTGACTTGAAACGCGATTTGCTGATACTTACTCCGACGTTCTCAGGCATCCTCGCTAGAGTCAGCCCATGAGCAGTGCAGGGCGGGCGCGAGGAACGGCGGTCGACCGCCACGCGACCCTCATCCACCTGCTGGGAAGCGCGATCTGTTCGGGCGCGATGCCGGCGGGCACCGTCCTGTCGGCGGACGAGTTGTGCGAACGCCACGGGGTGTCCCGCTCGGTGGTCCGGGAGGCCCTCCGCGTGATGTCCTCGATGGGGCTCGTCGCCGCCAAGCGCGGCGTCGGCACGACGGCCCAGCCACGGTCCGCGTGGAACTTGTTCGACCCGTTGGTGATCCAGTGGCGCCTGGCGTCGCCGGACCGCCTCAACCAGTTGCGGGAACTGGCCGAACTGCGCGTCGGCTTCGAACCCGAGGCGGCGGCCCTGGCCGCCCGCCGCCACGATGCGGACGACGTCGAACGCGTCCTGTCCGTCGGCGCCCAACTGTGGGCGGCCGCCCATCGCGGCGACACCGAGGCCTTCCTCGTGTTGGACACGACGTTCCACCGCACCGTCCTGGAGGCATCGGGCAACCCGATGTACACCCAGTACGGCCCGATCATCGAGGCGCTCCTCCAGGGCCGGGCGGAGCACGGGCTGGCCAAGATCCACCCCTCCCCCGAGGCCCTGGACCGCCACATGACCGTCATGCGGGCGATCCAGAAGGGCGACCCGGATCAGGCCCGCAGCGAGTCCCGAGCCCTCATCCTCGACTCACTGGCCGAGTCGCGTTCGTTGTGGGAAGAGGTCGTGGCTGCGGCCGACGAGCCCACGGCGCCGCAGCCGACCGGCCCGACCGGTTGATCAGTCGAACTGCCAGGACCGCTTGGACAGGCCGTACCAGAAGCCGTCGACGGAGACCTCGTTCTCGTGGCCCGTCACCTCGGCGGCGCCGAGCGCCACGTACAGCGGCGCCCAGTGCTCGGTGCGCGGGTGAGCCTCGTGGGCGCCGGGTGCCTGCGACTCGAAGTTCAGGATCGCGTCGATGTCGCGGCGCTGCAGCGCCTCGGCGGCCCAGTGGTCGAACTCGGACGACGGCGTCGGCGGGGTGGAATCAGCCCCGGCGCGCGGGTTGAACCAGCGCAGGTTGTGGGTGGTGAAGCCCGAGCCGATGATCAGCGTGCCCTCGTCGCGCAGCGGCGCGAGGCGCTTGCCCAGCTCGTAGAGGCCTTGCGGGTCGAGCGTCGGCAGGGACATCTGCACGACCGGGACGTCCGCCTCGGGGAACAGCTCGACCAGCGGCACGTAGGCGCCGTGGTCGAGCCCCCGGTTCGGGTCCTGGTAGACGTCTGAGCCGGCGAGCCCCGCGACCCGCATGGCGAGCTCGGGCGCCACGGGTGCGTCGTAGGTGACCTCGTAGTACTTCTGCGGGAAGCCCCAGAAGTCGTAGACGAGGGGCGTCCCGGGCGTGGTCGAGGAGACGGCGATCGGCTGGTTCTCCCAGTGCGCGGACACCATGAGGATGTTCTTGGGCTTCTCCACGCGGGACGACCAGGCGTGGAGCTGTCCCGTCCAGGTGGCGTCGTCGGCCAGCGGGGGGGCACCATGACTCAGGAAGAAGATCGGCTGGCGCTCGCTCATCGGTGGGTTCCTTCCGTGGATCGGTGGAACCAGCATACGAGGATCTTGGTTGAAGAATCAACCAATATCGGGAAGGTTGCCACCCGCGTCCACCACGGCGGCCCGGTAGTCGTCCGCCAACTCCGCCAAGTCCGCGCGGAAGTCCCCGATCCGGCAGCCGCGCCCGTCGGGCCTGACCTCGATTCCCTCGGCCGCCCAGTGGGGCCGCGCCTTCTCCAGCGGCACGAGGACGCCGTCGTGCGAGACGATCCGCCACCACGGCACGGAGTCACCGTGCTCGCGCAGGATGGACCCCACCTGGCGCGGGCCCACGCCGGCGACGGCGCCGATGTCGCCGTAGGACGCCACCCGGCCGGCGGGCACCAGGGCGGCGGCCAGCAGGACGCGACCCACGGCGTCCTCACGCACGGGACGTCGCCAGGTCGTCGTCGACCGTGCCGGGCCCGGACGCCACGATCCCGGCGACGGTGAACACCGCGACGCTGCCGAGCAGGAACCACAGCGGGAACGTCCAACCGCCGGTCGTCTGGAAGAGGATGCCGACCAGCAGGGGCCCGATCGCCGAGAACAGGTAGCCGATCGACTGGGCGAAGCCCGACAGTTGCGCGGTGACGTGGGGAGAGCGGGTCCGCGCCGTGATCAGCGCCAACGCCATCGGGAACGCGAAGCCCGAGATGCCCAGGCTCGTCGCCCACAGCCACGGCAGGACGGTCGGCGCGAGCCACACGCCCATCCAGCCGACGGCCAACAGGACGCCGAACAGCACGACGACCGGACGCGGGTCGCGCACCCGACCCACCACCAGCGGCATCACGAGCCCGCCCGGGATGCCGAACGCCGCGATGAGGGACGCCATCGCTCCGGCCTGGGCGGGGTCGAGCCCGCCGTCGCGGAACATCTGCGCCACCCAGCCGAACTGCACGTAGGCCTGCATGGACTGCATGCCGAAGAACACCGCCAACGCGACCGCCCGGCGCGACCCGACCACCCCGAAGACCGACCCGGAGGGGCGCTTCGTCAACTCCAGGTCGGCCAGGCGACGCCTCCGCTCGGACGCCGCGAGGAACGCCCACGGCACGGCCGCGACCAGGGCTGTCAGCCCCCACAGGCCCAGCGAGGCCCGCCAACCGCCGGGCGCCGAGACCGACAGGGGCGCGGCCACCAGCGTCGCGGTCGTCGCGCCGATGGACAGGCTGACGGTGTAGGCCGCCATCAGGCCCGCCGTCCGGTTCGGGAAGTGACCCTTGATGTAGGCGGGGACGAGGACGTTGCCGAACCCCATCCCGGCGAACGCCACCAGCGTCAGGATGAAGAACAGCGGGACCGACGTGATGAACGTCCGCCCCAGCAGGCCCGCGGCCGCCGCCACGGCAGCCAGGAACAGGGTGACCGACAGCCCCAGGCGCAGACCGACCGACACGGCGATCGCGCCGAACACGGCGAAGGCCAGCCCGGGGGCGGCCGTGAGGAGACCGGCGGTCGCGGCGTCCATGCCGAGGCCGTCGCGGACCTCCGCCAGGACCGGCCCCAACGACGTGGCCCCGGGCCGCAGGTTCAAGGCGAGCAGCACCACCCCGGTGGCACCCAGCCACAGGAGGGTCTGGGCGCGCATCACCGCGGCGTCACTTCTTCTTGGCCTTCTTCTTGGCGAGCCGCTCTGCCTCCTTGGCCACCCTGGCCACGGCCTTGCGCTGCTTGTCGGCGGCCTTGGTCACCTTGGCGGCCAGGTCGCTGGCCTTCCGGCGCGCCTTGGCCGCCGCCTTCTCGGCCTGCTTCTCCGCCTTGTGCTTCTTCTTCTTGGTCACCGTCACCGATCGCTCGGCCGCCGACGGCAGCCGCGGCTCGGACGCCTCGGTCGGCGCGACCTCGACGGGAACCTCGGGGGTCGCCACCCAGGTGGCCTCCTCATGATCGGCCCCACTCCCGGAGCCGGCGACCACGACCGCGGCGTCGCGCGACTCCACGCGCATCACGACGCTGCCGCCGGCGTCCACGAAGTCGGCCTCGGGTTCGTCGAACCAGTGGTCTCCCTCCCCCAGGTAGCGGAAGACGACGGTGTAGTCCTCCGGAAGGCTCACGGATGCCTCGGCCACCTCCCCGGCGGCCTCGAACGGGAGCGCCCCCGGCGTCCAGTCGTTGAAGTTGCCGACCACGCTCGCCCGCCCCGCCCACTCGAGCGGAAGGGAGAACGTGAGCTTTCGCTGGCCGACTTCGGCCACGCTGGTGCGCTGCAGCATGCGAGGACCTTTCTGGAGGAGCGCCCATTCTCCCACCCCTCGCCGAAGAACCACACTCGGCCCGCCCAGCGGCGGCCGACGTGCCCCGCGCAGCTGCCCGGCGTAGGGTGACGCCACGTGGCCCTCCTCGACCCCATCACCCTGACCGGGGCACACGTCCGCCTCGAGCCGCTCGCGGCGTCACACGCGGACGCGCTGCGCGCGGCGACGCTGGACGGCCGGGTCTGGGAGCTCTGGTACACCACCGCCCCCGCCCCCGAGGAGGTCGACACCGACATCGCGGCCAAGCTCGCCGAGACGGCGTCCGGCCGCAGGCTCGCGTTCGCCGTCCGCCGGCTGTCCGACCGGGCGGTGGTGGGGGTGACGACGTTCCTCAACCCGCTCCCCGCCATCCCCGCGGTGGAGATCGGCTCGACCTGGTACGCGTCGTCCGCGCGACGCACGGGGATCAACACCGAGGCCAAGCAACTCCTGCTCCGCCACGCGTTCGAGGAGTGGGGATGCCGCCGGGTCGCGTTCCGCGCCACCTGGTTCAACCACCCCTCGCGGACCGCGATCGAGCGGCTGGGGGCGGTGTTCGAGGGGCGGATCCGCAACGACCGCGTCCTGCGCGACGGGACCGTCACCGACACCGCCCAGTACTCACTCATCGACGGGCAGTGGCCCGCCGTCCGGACCCACCTGGCCCACCTGCTCGAGAACCGTCCCTGATACCCCCGGGGGTAGGTACAGTGCTCCCGACCCGATCGATGAAAGGACCGCCGTGCGGACCCTCCTGCGCGTGCTGACCGCCGCCCGCGAACTCTGGCCGTGGTACGCCGGCATCGTCGCCACGTCCATCCTCGTGGCCGCCACGGCCCTCGCCACCCCGTTCATCATCGCCCGGGCCACCGATGAGGTCGTCGCCCAGGTCAACGGCGGCGGGGGCGGACTGACGGCGCTCGTCGTCCTCACGCTCGCGCTGCTCGTGGCCGAACTCCTCAACACGCTGTTGAGCAACGTGGCCGGCTACCTCGGGGACACGATGTCGATGCGCCTCCGAGCGATCCTGAGCTCCCGCTACTACGCGAAGCTGCTGTCGCTCCCCCAGCGCTACTTCGACGGACAGCTGACCGGCACGGTCATCAACAAGCTGCACCGCTCGATCACCGAGGTCACGCAGTTCGTCCAGATGTTCAGCAACAACTTCTTCCCCACGCTGATCACGGTCTTCGCGGTGCTCGGCATCTCCTTCTTCTACTCGTGGCCGTTGGCGTTGCTGCTGCTGGTCATCTACCCGCTGTTCACGTGGCTGACCGCGCTGACGTCCAAGCGTTGGCAGAAGCTGGAGGGTGAGAAGAACACCGAGCTGGACGCCGCGGGCGGCCGCTTCGCCGAGGTCATCGGCCAGATCAAGGTCACCAAGAGCTTCGTCCGCGAACGTTCGGAGCTCGACACCTTCGACGACCACTACCGACGGGCGGTCGCGACGACGCGGACGCAGTCCTCGTGGTGGCACCGCATGGACGTCGCCCGCCGCGGCTCCCTCAACATCGTCTTCTTCGGGATCTACCTGATCATCTTCGCCCAGACCGCGTCGGGTCAGTTCAGTCTGGGCGACATGGTGCTGCTCATCCAGTTGGTCGCCATGGCCCGCACCCCGGTGACGATGATGAGCTTCCTCGTGGACTCCTCCCAGCACGCCATCGCCGGCTCGACGAGCTACTTCGAGGTGATGGACGAGGTCCCGGAGCCGATGGCCGCCGTGGGACCGGTCCGCTCCCCCGACCTGGACGCCGCTCCCGGCGGCACGTCGACCACTTTCAGCGGGCCCACCGAGTGGCCGGTCGTCGCGGACGCCCCGACGATCGCGTTCGAGCACGTCAGCTTCGGCTACGACTCCGACGCCGCCGTGCTGCACGACATCACGTTCGAAGTCCGGCGCGGGGAGCGCGTGGCGCTCGTCAGCGAGTCCGGCGGCGGCAAGACGACGCTGGTGAACCTCCTGCTCGGCTTCTACCGTCCGGACGGTGGCACGATCTCCATCGCCGGCACCGACACGATGACGGCGCCGCTGGCGCAGGTCCGGGGACAGATCGGCGTCGTGTTCCAGGACGCCTCGCTCTTCTCCGGCAGCGTCCGCGAGAACCTCGCCTACGGCCGTCCGGACGCCACCGAAGCCGAACTGGAACAGGCCGCCCGGCGGGCCAACGCGTACGAGTTCATCGCCAAGCTGCCGGACCGGTTCGACACGCTGATCGGCGAGCGGGGCGTGAAGCTGTCGGGCGGCCAGAAGCAGCGGATCGCCGTCGCGCGCGCCATGCTCAAGGACGCGCCGCTGCTGGTGCTCGACGAGGCCACGTCGGCCCTGGACTCGCGTTCGGAACGGCTGGTGCAGGCGGGCCTCGAGGAGCTCATGGCCGACCGGACCAGCATCATCATCGCCCACCGCCTCTCCACCATCAGCACGGTCGACCGCATCATCACGCTGCGCGACGGCCGGATCGACGAGGTCGGTTCCCCCGCCGACCTGGCCCGGACCGACGGCATCTACGCCGAACTCCTGGCGCTGCAGGAGTCCGGCACCCAGCGCGACAAGCAGCGGATGGCGGCCTTCGACATCACCGGGTGACCCCCCGGATGCATTTCCGGGTGGAGGAACCCCAAGGATCCTTGGGGTTCCTCCACCCGGAAATGCATCGGGGGCTGGCTAGGATCGCCGGGTGACCGAACTCGCGCCGCTGACCCTGCCCGCCGCCGATGCCTACCTTGCCTGGGTCGACACCAACGCCGACGCCACCCTGTCCGATGTCCGCGCCAGGGTCGAGGCGCTGAAGGCCGCCCCGCCGGCGACGACGCTCGCCACGCTCGAGGCGTGGAACGAGGTCGACATCCTCCTGGGGAACCTCTCCGCCGGAGCCGAACTGTTCAGCGAGGTCCACCCGGACGCCGACGTGCGCGAGGCCGCCGAGCGCGCCGCGCTGGAGGCACGCAAGATGTCCACCGAACTCGGCCTGGACACCGAGCTGTACGCGGTCTTCGCCGCCCTGGATGTGGACGGACTCGACGCGCAGGCCGCCCGCGTGCTCGAGAAGAGCCTCCGCGCCTTCCGTCGCTCGGGCGTGGCCGCCGACGAGCCGACCCGCGCGCGCATCAAGGAGATCCGCGACCGGCTGACAGTGCTCGGGCAGACGTTCGGGCGGACCATCCGCGAGGGCACACGCTCGATCAAGGTCACCCCCGACCAGCTCGCCGGCCTCCCCCAGGACTGGATCGACGCGCACCCCGTCGGCGAGGACGGCCTCGTCACGGTCACCACTGACTACCCGGACGCCATCCCCTTCCGCACCTTCGCTCACGACGAGACGGCTCGCCGCGACCTGCTGGTCGCCTCGCTGACGATCGGCTTCCCGGACAACGTCGAGGTGCTCCACGAGATGTTCGCCCTGCGGGCCGAGCTGGCGACCCTGCTCGGCTACAAGTCGTTCCCCGACTACGACGCCGAGATCAAGATGATCAAGTCGGGCGACGCGATCGCCGCGTTCATCGACAAGATCGCGGACGCGGCCCTCGAACCGGCCCGGCGTGACGTCGCCGTCCTGCTGGAGCGCCTGCGCCAGGACCGTCCGGACGCCGACCGCGTCCACGCGTGGGACACCGCCCACTACGCCGAGCTGCACCGCAAGGAGCAGCTCGACGTGGACGCCCAGCGCGTCCGGACATACTTCGACTTCGCCAAGGTCAGGGCCGGCCTGCTGGAGGTGACCGGACGCCTCTTCGGCCTCACCTACACGCCGGTGGACGTCCCGGTGTGGCACGAGTCCGTCACCGCATACGACGTGTCACGCACCTCGGACGGTGCGCCCCAGGGTCGCATCTACCTCGACCTCCACCCCCGCGAGGGCAAGTTCAAGCACGCCGCCCAGTTCACCCTGGCCAACGGCATCGCCGGCCGCCAGCATCCCGAGGGAACGCTCGTGTGCAACCTCCCGACCGGGCTGATGGAGCACAGCGACGTGGTGACGCTGTTCCACGAATTCGGGCACCTCGTCCACCACCTCGTCGGCGGCCACCAGCACTGGGCGGAGTTCTCCGGCGTCGCCACCGAGTGGGACTTCGTCGAGGCCCCCAGCCAGATGCTCGAGGAGTGGGCGTGGGACGCCGACGTCCTCGGTTCGTTCGCCACCAACGCGGACGGCGAGGCCATCCCGGCCGACCTGGTCCACCGGATGCGTGCGGCGGACGACTTCGGCAAGGGTTTCTTCGCCCGGACGCAGATGTTCTACGCGGCCCTGTCCTACCGGCTGCATCTCGAGAACCCGGACGACCTCGTCGCCCGGACCCGCGAGCTCCAGGAGCAGTACTCGATGTTCCCCTACGTCGACGGCACGTGCATGCCGACCTCGTTCGGACACCTCGACGGGTACAGCTCGGGTTACTACACCTACATGTGGTCGCTGGTCATCGCGAAGGACATGTTCTCCGCCTTCGACCCGGACAACCTCTTCGATCCCGAGGTGGCGACGCGCTACCGCGACACCGTGCTGGCCCAGGGCGGCAGCAAGGACGCCGCGGACCTCGTCGAGGAGTTCCTCGGGCGTCCGTACAGCTTCGACGCCTACGCGGCCTGGCTGGCCGCGTAGGCGTCGGGCCCTCGGCCCTCGCGGGGCAGCTCAGCGGGCGACGGCGCGGCGGACGGCGTCCAGCCGGTTGGCCATGATGCGGCGGGACAGCTCGGCGTCCGGGGCGATCACCTCGGACGCGTGGTAGGCGCCCGGGTAGAGGTGGAACTCGACCGGGTTGCCCTGCTTGACCAGCTCCGCGACCAGCGCGATGTCCTCGTCGCGGAACATGTCCTCGGTGCCGACGTCGATGAAGATCGGCGCCAGGCCGGTCCAATCGGTCTCGAGCAGCGGCGAGGCGTACTTGTCGGGCTCGGCGCCGGCCAGGAACCACTCCCAGGCCTCGATGTTGCCGGCGCGGTCCCAGATGCCGACCTCGGTGATCGACTGGCTCGCGGGCGTCGTGTTCGAGGGATCCAGCATCGGGTAGGCGGCCAGGATCAGCCGGAAGGCCGGACCGCCCTCGTCGCGCGCACGCAGCGCGGTCGCCAGGGCCAGGTTGCCGCCCGCCGAACCGCCCACGATGACGAGCCGGTCAGGGTCGTGGCCGAGTTCCTCGGCGTGGGCCGCCATCCAGGTCAGGCCCGCCCAGCAGTCGCGCGACTGAGCCGGGTGCGGATGCTCGGGGGCCTTGCGATAGCCCGCCGACACGACGACGGCGCCCACCTCGCGGGCGTACCGCGCGGCCATGGCGTCCTCACCGTCGAGGTCACCCATGATCATGCCGCCGCCATGGACGAAGAAGATGCCGGGCAGGACCGAACCCGGCTCGGCGTCCACCGGGCGGTAGATCCGGACGTCCACGTCGGGGTCGCCGTCGTGCCCCGGAACGGTGCGGTCCTCCCGATAGACCGACTGGTCCGGCCCGCCTGCCGCCTCGAGATCGGCGGCGGTGAGCTGGGCGGACGCCGCACGGCGGGCGACGATGTCAGGGATGGCGTTGAACCCGCCGGGGAGGGCGGCGAGCAGCGCCTGCAGGTTGACGAGTGACTCGGGGTCGATGCGTTCGTGTTGCTGAGACATGGGCACTCCTTCGTGCGGGTCGGGTGGCCCAGCCTGCTGGAGATGGGTCGCGTGGGGAAAGGCCCGCGCCACTCCTCGGACGCCTACGCGTGGTGGTCGTCGTGCCAGGTGTGCGTGACCAGCGCGTCGACGCTGATGCCGGACACGAGGCAGCGGTCCTTGCGATTGCGCGTGAGCGCCTGGGTCCAGGTGACGAAACCGCCGTCGCCCAGCTCGACCGGTTCCTCGCCCTCCACCACGAACTGGAAGGCCGCCGTGGTGTACGGATTGCGCCACGGACGCCGCTCGTCGGAGGAGCCCTCGATGACGATGATGTCGTCACGCGTCCCGCGGGACTCGATGAGGCCGGCGAGCGTGTTGTCCCAGACGGTCAGCTCGATGCGTCCGTTCGGGACCAGCGTGCCGATCGCCTCGCGCCAGTAGTCGAGGTGCAGGTCGAGCAGGTCGGCCTCGGTGCTCAGGCCGCCACCGTCCGGTGAGCTCGAGACGAGTGAGAAGCGCAGTTCGTGCGAGGACTCCTCGCTCTGGTCCCACGCGTGGGTGCAGCGGGCATGGGTGGCGAGGTGGACGCGCGAGTGGCCGCTGCGCCGACGGCGGGACGCCTCCAGCGCCAGCCCGTGGACCGGATCGGCGAGAACCTCGGTGCCACGCATGGTCGACACGACGCGGTTCTGGCCGCGTCCGCCGAGGTGGATGCCGGTGCCCAGCGAGGTGAGTTGGCTGAGGGTCACGCCGATGAACTCCTGCGGGACGAGGTTCCACAACGCCGAGGTGACGGGCAGGGCCTCCCGCGGGTCGAGCGGGCTCGGCATCAGCAGCCGGTCCTCGCGCCAACGCTTGATGAGGTCGGCAGCCGTCTGGTCCGCGGCCCGCGTACGGGCCACGTCAGCCAGGATGGTGCGCAGTTCCACCGGGTTGAGCGAGCGCAGCAGTGCCTCCCTCGCATGGACGCCGATACGCCGCCACACCTTTGTGGACGCCGCGGTTCCACTCATGGACAACCTCTCCCCTATAATCGCCGCCCCCGGCGACTCCTGTCCTGCCGATTGAATCACACGTGCGGGGCCGTCCGGTGCCCGCGACGCCATCGTGGGCATGGCGGAACTGGGTGCATCGTGGGCTTCCGCCCGCACCGTTGGGCCCATCATGCGCCGCGGACGAGCGCGCACGCGTTGTCGGTGAGGGTCGGCGCCGCCTTGTCGCCCACCACGATCCCGTACGGGACGGACTCGCACGTCGTCCGCGCGATGGCGCCCGTGGCCGCGCCGGTCACGATCACCGCCGCCCGTGTCGCACGCTCGACCCGGAGCCCGTCCACGGTGGGAGCGGAGTCGCCCTCCGCCTGCAGGCCGATCTCCCCTCCCGTGATCGTGCTGCTCGCCACGGCCGGGGTCGACCGGCCGGTGACAGCGAGGCCGACGACGTTGTCGGTGAACGTCGCATCACGGATGGAACCCGAGGCGGAGTCGAAGAAGCAGGCACCACACTCACCGTTCCCGGCGAAGGTCGTGCCCTGCACGCTGACGCGATGCGCCCCGGTCACCGCCATTCCCGCCCAGTCGTTGTCCCGGAACTCCGAGCCGTTCACCTCGAGCGTCGTCCCACGACCAGCGGTCTGGTCCCCCGAATCCGCCATCAGGATGCCCGCGCCGCCCTGCTCCTGCGCTCGGCGCGCCCCGGTGGACCGGACGCCGTCGAGCACGAGGGACGCGCCACCGCCGGCCACGATTCCCGAGCCGAACGAGTCGGCGGTGCGTACCACGGACAGGTCCGCGAGCCGGACGGCGTCATCGGCCGCGACGAGGATCGACACGTCGGGGGCGCTGGAGGTCAGGACGGTGGCGTCCCGGCCCGCACCGCTAATGGTCACGCCGTCGAGCACGACGAGGGTGGACGCCAACCGGTACTCCCCCGCGTCCAGGTGGAGCGTGGCGCCTGCGGGCGCCTCCGCCAGCGCGGCGGCCAGGTCGGCGTCCGGGCCGAGGGTGCGCTCGGCCGGTCCGCTCGCGATCCGGCCTTCGATGCCCGCGACCACCCTGTCCCGGACGGCTCGGCCGACGGGCCCGCGCGCCTCGACGGCTGCGAGGCCACGGCCGACCTCCGCCTGGACATCCGACGCCGGGCACCCGTGCTCGGTGATGGCACGCGCGGCGGCGTCCATCGCAGCCGTCACATCGGTGCTGCCCTCCTCCGCGAACGGACGCGTCGTGGGCAGGAGGACGGAGGGTGCCGCGGTGTTGTACTGGTCGACCAGCCGCTGGAGCGCCCCTCCGACCCCGGAGGCCACCTCTCGACACACCTCGGCCGACCACGGTGTGGGCGTCGGCGAGGGCGCGGAGCCACGGGGGGCGGCGCAACCCGCCAGCACCAGGCAGGCGGCGGCGACGCAGGCGACCGACCGACGGAGAGCCCTCATGCGGAGCAAGCTACACCGCCACCCGACCGCGCGGTCGCGACCTCGCCGGGGGGTCGTCCCGGCGGCCCGGCGACCCGGAGGTCGCCGGGCCCGGGTCGGGGGTGGGTGACGCGTACGGGGCCATGACGCCGTCGTCGGCATGGTCCAGCCCGAGGACATGTCCGAGCTCGTGGATGAGGGCGGCGACGAGGTCGAACCGCGCCCAGCCCCAGCCCGCGGCGTCCGCGTCGACGGTGATGGCGGTGCCATCCACGCGGGCCAGCACGGCGCCATCGAGGTGGGCGATGGCAAAGGTCACGGTGGCCAGCGTGTCGGCCGGCGCGCCGAGGTCGAGCCAGTACCGCGTGGCCGCAGCTGCGGCGTCCGCGAGTTGGGTGGCGGAGAGCGTCGTCGCCGAGGTGTCCGGGCCGACTTCCGACGCCTGCAGCAGGGCTCCCGCAGGCGCCAGGGCGGCATCACTGGAGCGGACCTGCAGCGTCGAGAACGTGCCGGTGGCCGCGTGGGCGAGCAGCCCGAACGTGCCGTCCAGCACGCCCGCGTTGTAGCCATGGCTCAGGGCGTAGGCCCCGTCGACGGAGACCGCCACGGACGCCCCCGCCAGCGTGATCTGGATGGTGCGCGCCTGAGTCCCGGACAGGACCCACGGCACCCAGGCGTCGACCGTCCACCCTCGCCGCGGGTCGACGTGCCCCAGCAGGACGCGCTGAGCCACCACGTCGAGTGCGGCCAGCTTGAACTCGTTGGTCGAGTGGTAGTCGAACACGAGGCCGAAGGTGCCGGCGCCCTGGGCACGGGTGGTGACCTCGAGGTAGGAGGTGGAGGCCAACCGCACCCCCAGCTCCGCGACGACGACGGCCACTCCGTCTCCTGTCGGGGTTCCCGCATAGCCGGACGCCGTCGTGGCCCACACGCCGGCGACGGGTTCGGTCAGCGGGCCGTCGGAGGTGGCCAGATCGGTGGTGCGGTCGTAGGTGAGCTGCGGGGGCAGGACGCGGACGCTCACGTTGTCGTAGCGACCGCGGGCCTTGTTGGAGCCCATTCCGACCATGCCCTTGTTCAGCCCGACGGCCTGGCCGTCAAGAATGCGCGGGGCGAAGGTGTGGCTGAGCGCCATCGTCCCATCGACGCTCAGGGTGACTGCCGTGCCGTTCACCGCGAGGACGAGGGCGTAGTAGGTGCCGGGCTTGAAGGACTTGGGCGTCGCCTGCTTGTCGTAGACCCAGCCGGTGGCGTCCCTGTGCCCGATGACCAGCTTGTTGGTCGACACGTCGATGCCGGCGAACTTGAAGTCCAGCGGCGTGAAGTAGTCGAAGACCATGAAGGCGTTGGCCTTCCAGCCGGCGGTGGGCTTGTCGACGGAGATGGCTGCGACGAGCTCGTAGTAGATCGGCAGGTACTGGTCGACGTGGTAGACAGCCGCAGCGTCTCCTTCGAGGCTGGCGGCGGTGACGTACAGCGCCCCCTTGTTGATGGAGAAGCTGCCGGAGTCGACGTTGAACCCGTCGAGCGAGGTGGTGCTGCTGAAGCTGGACGATCGGAGGACGTCGCGCTTGCCGCCGGGGATCGTGCCGGGCTGCGGGTCTCGCGGTCCGCCGGTCTGGTCCTGCCACGCGTCGTCCTTCTGGAGGACGATGCCCAGCTCACCGAACGGCTCGGCCTGCCGGGCGGCGCTGGCGTCGTCCGGCCCGACCAGCGTCTGGTCGGCGCCCTGGGCCTTCGACAGCGCCAGCAGGAACTCGGGCAGCCCGGGCAGCAGCTGCCGCGACACCGCGTTGATGCCGAACGGCGAGAACGGAACGATGTAGGAGTTGAACTCGCCGACCCAGTCGATGAGGCGATCGCCACCGGTGTTGCCGATGAGCACGTCGAGCCCCGCGCCGCCGAAGGAGCGATCCTCGTAGGAGACGTTGGTGTCGCTGGTGTCGTTGAGGCCGTTCGGGTCCTCCGTCTTGGTCAGCACGTCGTCGCCGTTCAGCAGGTCGTTGCCCCAGCCGCCCCACAGGGTGTCGCGTCCGGTGCCGCCCGTGATCCAGTCGTTGCCGTGGTCGCCGAAGAGGGCGTCGTCGCCGTCGGTGGTCACGATGGGGGTCGTGGTGGTCTCGCGGCCCTCGGTGGCGTCGTGGTTGAGGAACCACGCCAGCCCGGTCCCGTCCTTGGACAGCGCCCCGGTCCCGGTCAGCAGGATCACGCGTCGAGGGTCGTACTCGTCGTACAGGGTGAACGAGCCGTGTACCGGGTCGAAGCCGAGCAGCGTGCCGTCGTTGAACGGGCGGTTCCAGCCGGTCTCGCGGACGCCGCCGGCGTACGTCGGCGCGTGCGACGTGGCCAGGGCCTCGGCGCCGCTCACCGCGTCGTCGCCGGAGCCGCCGTGCAGGAAGTCGTCGTCCCAGCCGCCGAACAGGACGTCGTTGGCGAAGAGCGGCACGAACAGCGGGTTGCTGAGGGTGCCGTCGAGGGCGAACGGCGTCAGGTCGACGGCCTTGTGCAGCCGGCCCTGGGGGTAGAGCGTCGCGGTCTGGATCTTGCCCGGGGTCGCGATCGACTCCTCGTCGTTGGGTTCGTCGAGGCCGATGAGAACCTCGGTCATCCCGTTGCGGCTGGTGAGGATCCGCCCATCGTCGCCGAGGACGCCGTCGGTGCCCGTCCCGCCGGAGAGCCAGTCGTGGCCCCAGCCGCCGATGAGGTCGTCGTCGCCGGCGTCACCAAAGATGACGTCGTTGCCGCCGCCGGTGTAGACCGTGTCGTCGCCGGACTCGCCGTGCACCTCGTCACTGCCCCAGACGTCAACGGTGCCCTGGCCGGCGCCGGCGGCGTCCGACTGGGTGATGCCGGAGAACGCCGTCGGCGCGCTGTCCGGGCCGCCCGGGGTGTGGTCGAGCAGGACGACCGCGCGGACGAGCAGGCGGTTGGGTTCGCCCTCCTCGTAGGTGTCGTAGGTGAACGTGCGGTAGGCGGTGGCGCCCGTCGTGGAGTTGCTGACGGCGACGACGCGCAGGATGTCCCCGTTGTCGCCGACGATGGCGTCGGAGTCACGACCGTGGCCGAGAGTGTCGTCGTTGCGGCCGATGTCGGTGCCGGCGCCGCCGAAGATGACGTCGTTGACGTCGGGGCGCTCGGCCATGGTGTCGAGCGAGTACAGGCTCGAGCTGCCGCCGATGATGTCGTCGCGGCCCAGGTTGCCGAAGATGACGTCGGCGCCGCCGCCGCCCTCGATGTAGTCGTCCCCGTCGGAGTCGTCCTCGGCGGACGGGTCGAGGACCAGGTAGCCGTCTTCGTTGCGGGTCGCCGAGACGTCCTCGTCGATCGACCCATCACCTTGGATGGTGTCGTCGCCGAGCTGGCCGAAGATGAGGTCGTCGTGCGCGCCGCCGGCGAGCTGGTCGTCGCCGAAGACGTTGGACGCGCCCGTCTGGGTGTCCAGGTCGTGGTCGAGCAGGGTGATCCGGAAGTCGCTCCAGGCCGTCGCGCCCGCCGGGTCGAGCTGCCACGTGTCGTCCACGAGCGCCGCGCCGCCGTTGTCGACCGAAGTGTCGTAGAGCTGGGTGCCGGTCAGCGTCCGGAAGCGCGGGCTGGTGTGGTCCCCGAAGGACGCGGTCCGGTCGAGCGAGACGTTGTCGCCGAAGACCAGGTCACGTTCGGTGCCGCCGTCGACGAGGTCACCCGCGGCGCCGCCGACGAGCACGTCCTCGCCGGCCTCGCCGCGGATCGTGTCGGCGCCACCGATGGCGTCGTCCGTGACCGTCAGCTCGACGACCTGGAGGGCGTTCGCCCGCACGGCCCAGACCACGTACCCGTGGTCGCCGAGCACCAGGTCGGCGCCAGCCCCGGATCTGATGTCGTCGCCGGCCGCGCCGCCGAGCACCACGTCGACGCCGGCGCCGGTGGTGATCTTGTCGGCTCCGCCGATGGTCGCCTCGTGGGTCTCCAGGCGTCCGGACGCCATGGGCAGCGCACCCCAGTGCCGGACCTCGTCCGCCACCGCCGTGAACCGGCCGTTGTCGCCGAGCACGACGTTCCAGCCGTCGGAGGCGTCGATCTCGTCCCCGTCGTTGCCGCCGAAGACGACGTCGTCGCCGCGGCCGGTGGTGACGTCGTCCGCTCCGCCGTAGGCCAGATCCGTGGACCACACGCGATCGAGGTCCGCCGGGTCGCCGTCGAGCAGGACGTAGTCGAGGAAGCCGTGGTCGGCGATCACGAGGGCAGTTCCGTCCGGCGACCCGTTCTCGCCACGGTTGGTGGTGATGTCGTCGCCACCCGCGCCGCCGAGGACGATGTCCACGCCGCCGGTGCCAGTGGTGACGGTGTCGTCGCCACCCACGGTCGGGTCGAGCGTGATGACGAGACCGACCAGGCGTCCCGAGACGCCGTCGGTCTTGTCACCGAAGCCGCCGTTGCCGGACACCGCGACCGCCACGACCTCGAGCGCCGCAACCTGCGCCGGGGTGAGCGCGACGCCGCCGAGGCCGGCGACCGGCACGCTGCCCGGCGTGAACCACAGCACCCGGCCGCGGTCGGCGATGACGAGGTCGCCGCCGGTGCCGCCGTGCAGCGCGTCCGCGCCCTGGCCGCCCACCAGCACCAGCGGGTTCGTGGACGCCTCGCCGTGCACAACGTCGTCGTCGGACGCCCCGGCCAGCAGCAGCTCGAACGACTCCGTGTGGCGCCGGGTGACCTCGACGACGACCAGGCTCGGCAAGCCGTCGCGCTGGGTGCCAGCGTCGAAGGTGAGCACCGTCCCGCTGAGGGTCGCGGTCACCAGCGCGCCGTTCACCCAGACGCGGTGGCCTTCATAGCTCCGACCGCCCAGCAGGGCCGTGATGTCGTACGTCCGGGCACCGCTGGCGCGGTAGGCGTCCGAGGCCACGGTCTCGACGGTGACGACCGCCTGGTCGCCGGGCGCAAAGGAGTCGAACAGCGCCACCTGGTTCTTCCTCGTGCTCACCACGAACCGGCCGGCCGCCACGGGAGCTTCGTTGACCGTCACCGCGACGATGCGGTCGCCGGCCACGGGCTCGTCGCCCGGGGTGAGGTCCGTGCCCAGATCGAGCACGTTGTCGTTCGGGCCCTGGGTGTTGACCACGAGGAACCCGTCGTCGGCGGTCATGGTGACCGTCAGCTCGTCGTTCCCGAGCCCGGTGTTGAGCCACGTGGTCGTCAGGACGCCGGCGCGGTCGTGCGCGCCGTCCACCACGAAGGTGTCGTCACCCGAACCACTCCAGAGCCGGACGCCGTCGGCGAGCGTCCCGGACACCGGCGTGCGGTAGCTGATGCCGGCCGGCGCGAGGCCGACGACGAAGATGTCCGCGGCTGCCGACAGTGCACCGTCGCGGGCGATCGCGGCGGCCGCGTCGTCGGTGACCAGCACGGGAAGCGC
Organism: Propioniciclava sp. LT432; assembly: GCF_059515965.1. Classification (NCBI taxonomy): domain Bacteria; kingdom Bacillati; phylum Actinomycetota; class Actinomycetes; order Propionibacteriales; family Propionibacteriaceae; genus Propioniciclava; species Propioniciclava sp. LT432. Next base: position 36,855 of record NZ_JCAKNE010000014.1, read on the forward strand.
CGCGGTGCCGTCGCCGGCCAGCGCGTCCTCGTCGCTGATCAGCAGGGTGTGCCGTCCGTCGCCGAGGTCGAGGTTGAGAGTGCCCTCGATCGCGTCGAGGTCGCCCGCGAGGAACTCGGGGGGCCCGAGCAGGCCGACGTCGGCCTGGGACGAGACGTACACCCGGTCGTTCCCGGCCCCGAAGGACACGTTGGTCACCGGCAGCGTCCCACGCACGTTGAGCACGTCGGCGCCCGCGCCCAGCTCGAGGTTGAGCGTCTCGAGGCCGTAGTAGTTGATGCCGTCGCGCCGCGTCCGGTCGGACGCCGGGGCAGCCGCGCCGAGGGCGTCGAGCCGGATCTCCACGAGGTTCTCCCGGTCGGACTCCAAGGTCGGGTCGTCCGGGTCGGCGTTGACCTCGCCGCGGAACCCGATGAGCAGGTCGGCACCGACCTCCCAGACGTAGACGCTGGCAGCGCAGCGGGTCGTGCCGCCGATGCCGCACGTCATCGAGACGCCCGGATCCGCGGTCGCGGTCTGCGGGAAGAGCAGCAGCTGGAGCGCGGCGCGGACGGCTTCGGCCGTCACGTCGAACGCGAACGCGACCGCGCCGACGCCGGTGACGACGCCGTTCACGACCTGCGACAGCACCACGGTGAACGTCCCGCTGGTGGGCCGGGTCACCGAGAACAGCTGATCCAGCGGCCGGCCCAGGGCGTCCAGATCCGCCCGCGGCGCCATGTCCAGACCGGTGAGCGTGGTCTGGGTGAGCCAACCGAGGTTGTCGTTGGAGTCTGCGAGGTCACGCAGCGTCGCCTCGTCATCCCCGACACCGCCGTCGAGCACGAGCAGTGCCGCCAGCAGGTCGAGCAGGTTGTCCTTGCCGACCACGAAGGTGTCGTCGTCGGGGCGTCCGAGCAGGGCCGTGGCCGAGGCCGGGCCGCCGATGATCCGCGTGTGACCCACGATCATGTGCACGGTGACCGAGTCGTTGCCGGGGCCGGCGTTGACGGTCGTCGTGCCGTGGTGGGTCGTCGCGACGGTGAAGGTGTCGTCGCCGTAGCCGAGCAGGACGGTGAGGTCCTCGAAGCCGCCGTAGGTGATCCCGCCGGGAACCGTCTGCCCGCCGAGGACGGCGTCGCCCGCCATGCCCAAGCCGGTGATCCGGGTCGCGGTGAGCGCGCCGGCGTCGTCGGCCGGGCTGTCCTCGTTGTGGACGACGAGGGTGTCGACCTGAGCCGACTCGATGGCACGCGCCGTGCTGGCGGTGACGTCGAGCGGGGTGCCCGAGGACTCCCCGACCAGCATGACGGGCAGGTAGCCGGTGAGGCTCAACTGGACCGACGGGAACGGGTTGTCGCCGCCGTCGAGGGTCAGCGGGCCCTGGATGGGCGTGAGGCGGCGGGCGGCGTCCGCGAACGCCTGCACGTCGCTGCCGTCGACGATCGAGTCGACCTTCGCGCGGATCGTCACGGTCTGCGGCGTGGCCCAGTTCGACGCGTTGAAGGTGAGCAGCAGGTCGCCGTTGGCCTCCAGCGTCTGGTCGGACGCCGCCACGAACTCCACCTGGACGAGGGTGCAGCCGGTCGGCTGCGCGCAGTTCGGCCCGTTGAGGTCGAGCGACGGCGTGGCCAGCGGCCGCAGGCGGATCATGACGATCTCGCCGGCCACCGGCGCCTGCGTCAGGCGCACGGTGTAGGTGTCCGTGGATCCGTACCCGCTCGTCGCGCCCTCGATGAGGCGGGTCGAGCCGCCGCTCTCGGTGACCACGACGCCGGTGGTGTCGGCATCCCAGACCCGCACGGCCACCGGGGCGACCCACAGGCCCACCACGCCGGCGAAGAACACGTCGTCGCCGACATCGACCGTGGCCCACGTCTCGGTGAGGGTCACCGTGTTCCCGACGTTCGAGGCCACGGTGCGGTAGTGCGCGCCGCCGGTCGCCCCGACGATCCGGATGAGGGCCCCGGCCAGGGCGCCGTCGGCGGGCAGGCCGACCCCGCTGAGGGTCAGCACGGTGGGCTCGCCCGGGTCGCCACTCACGGCGTCCACGTTCCAGGCCAGGCCGGCGACGGCCGCGGGGGCCGCGTAGCCGCTGATCACGAAGGTGCTGGTGGCGTCCGGGAGCACGTCGAAGTCGACCTCGACGGTGATGACGTCCGCGGTGTTCGTCCAGATGGTCCGCACCTGACCCGCGCCGGTGCCGCCGGTGATGCGGACGGTGTACCCGCGCAGCGCGCCGGGGGTGAAGTTCGCGTCGGTGACGACGAACTCGTCGGGCCGTCCGGTCGTGCCGGTGACGGTGCCGGTGAGGGCGTCCGTGCTCGCGATGCTCGCCGTGACGCGCACGATGTGCTGACCCTCAATCGTGCCGTCGGCGACGGCGGACACGGTGACGACCTGCTCGGAGGCCCAGTTCGCAGCGCTGAACACCAGGTCGAGCACCTGCGCGGCAGACCCGCCGCCGGTCGCGAGCCGCAGGTCAGTGCCGACCTCCAGGCGGACGGTCACGTCGCCCAGCGGCGCCCGCGCGAGACGGACCCGGTACGTCGCGGCCTGCCCGCCGCCGCTGCCTGCTGTCGGTTCCACCACCACGAGCCCGCCGTCGGGCACCAGCACGACCACGCCGGCCGCCTCGTCGTCGACCACACGGGCGACGGTGTTCGCGACCGCCAGACCGCTGTACTCGCCGATCCCGCGGACCATCCAGGAGCTCGCCGCGGTGGGCAGCGTGACCCACGGGGTGTCGATCGTGAGGGTGTCGCCGGACAGCCCCGTGATGATCCGGCTCTGCCCTGCGCCGGCGCCCGCCGTGATGACCAGCTCGCGCCCGACGAGGGCCACGGAGCTCAGCGCGCCCGCGGGGACGGTGAGGGTGTTGCCCGTCGCGGACGCCACGGTGCCGCTGCGGCGTCCGACGACCATCGTCTGGACGACGACCAGCTTCTCGCCCTCGGTGGCGTTGTCGAAGGACGCCCGCACCTCGAGGGTGACCCAGCCCGTGCTGCCGGCTGGGATCACCACGGTCGCGGAGGTGTTCCACGCGCCACCGGGCACCCGCAGCTGCACGAACCGCGCCCGCACGGAGGAGGTCGGGTCGATCGCCGGCGCGGCGAGGGTGACCTCGACGTCCGTGGTCGGCACGAAGGTGGGGCGCACGCGGATGGTGCCGGACGCGACGCCGGAGCCCTCGTCGAGGACGAGCGACCCGCCGACGATCTCGACCGCCAGGGCGGCCTCCTCGTCGTCGAGGATCTCCGCGGCGATGCCGTCCACCGGGATGCCGGCCCACAGGCTGCTTGCGGTGGCGCTCTCCACGGAGTGCCGCACCAGCCCGGTGTGGCCGAGCAGGTCGTCGGCCTGCACGGCGGGCGCCTGCCCGGCGACCTCCATGCGGTCGCTGCCCAGCCCACCGAAGACGCTGGTGATCACCTGGTCGTTGGTCGAGACGATGAAGAAGGTGTCGTCGCCCTCCATCCCGTACAGCTCGAGCCGCTCGACGTTGGTGTACGTCACGTAGCGGCCGGCGCCGTAGATGCCGACGGCGGTGACCACGAAGGTGTCGCCGATCTCGGTGCCGATGACGACGATGAGGTCGGAGCCGTCGCCGCCGTCGATCGCGACGGGCGCGTTGGCGGCGTACGCGACGTAGTCGTGCCCGGCGCCGGAGTCGACGGCCGTGATCTCCGACTCGGACACGAACGTGCGGATGACGAAGGTGTCGTCGCCGGCGTCGCCGTTGAGCTGCAGGGCCGCCTTGTTGCGGAACACCTCGAACGTGTCGTCGCCGGTTCCGCCGTTGATCGTGGCCGGGAACGAGACGCCGTTGGTGAGCTTGCCGCGGCTGGAGCTGAAGAACTCGGCGGGCGGGATCGCGAACGGGCTGTAGGCGGCGGAGGAGCTGGCCGCGTAGTTGGTGTACAGCTGTCCGATGCGGAAGGTGTCGTTGCCGCTGCCGCCGTTGATCGTCATCATCGTCGCGGTGTCGTCGAGGGCGACGGTGTCGTCGCCGTCGTTGGCGTTGAGGATGACCTGGCCGTTGATGCCGTCGGTGTAGGTGACCAGCTCGGCCGCGGTGAACGGGCCCGTCCCACCCTGCCGCGAGAGCAGAGCGATGAGCCGCGACCGCAGCAGGAACGTGTCGTCGGACGCCGGCCCGTTGATGACGAGCACGTTGGTGCCGCCGTCGTAGCCGGTGTCGAGGACGTCGATGCGCGAGGTTCCCTTGCCAAACAGCCCGACGATGGCGTAGTCGGAGCCCTTGCCCCCGTCGAGGGTGAGCCGCTGGCCGTCCATCGGGTTGGGCGCGGTCACGGCGTCCGGTACCGCGTTGACGACCAGCCAGTCGGCGCCGTCCTGCCCGTTGACCCGCGTGGTGCCGCCGATCGCCTCGAGGAAGGCGCGGTCGGCGCCGGCGCCGAGGTCGATCGTGGTCGTGCCGATCAGGGTGTCGTCGACGTTCAGCGTGTCGTCTCCCGAGCCGAGGGCGAGGTTGAGCACCTCGAAGCCGGCGTACTCGATGCGACCGTCCGTCATCGCCGCGAAGCCGGTGGTGACCGCAGCGCCGCCGGGCTCGCCGGTCAACGGGTGCACGAGGGACGCCGTCAGCGCGGTCACCGCGTGGGCCCAGCCAGCCGCCCCCGCGAGCGCGCCGGTGAAGGCGATCGTCCAGCTGCCGCCGGCGGCGGTGACGACGAGGTCGGTCAGGGTGACGATCGGCAGGGCCGCGATGGCCGCGCGCACCTCGGCGGCCGTGGCGTCGAAGTCGAGCTCGGCGGTGGTGCCGAGGCCGGCGAACGTGAGGGTGAAGCGGCCGTCGAAGGCGTTGCGGACGGTGACGACCTGGACGAGGTCGCCGCGCGGGGCCGAGCCGCCCAGCGTCGTGCCGAGGCCCGAGATCGAGTCGTCGGTGACGACGCCGATGACGTCTCCGGTGGTCAGGGTGTCGTCGACGTACAGCGTGTCGCCGGTGCCGCCGGTGTCGCCGGCGCCGGTCAGGGTGAGCAGTGCGGCGATGCCGGTCAGGACGCCGCCGGTGCCGGTCAGCGTCGAGCTGACGCGCACGGTGTCGTTGTCACTGCCGGTGTCGACCGCCAGCGGGCCGCTGATCGTGCGGACGATGACCGTGTCGTCGCCCGCGTTCGTGGCCAGCGTCGTGGGCCGGAAGGCGCCCGCGTGCGTGCTGTGCACCGTGAACGTGTCGCCGCCGGTGCCGAGGGCGAGGGCGAGGGATTCGAAGAGCGTGTAGGTGATGCCGCCGGTGGCCAGGTTGAGCCCGATGATCGTGGTCGCGGTCAGCTCGCCCGCGTCGGTACCGGTGTCCCCGGTGCCGTCCGCGGTGTCGTCGACGGTGAGCCGGTCGACGCCGGTCTGGCCGCCCGCCGAGTCGCCGCCCTCGACGGTCAGGGCCGCGTCGATGTCGTCGAGGACACCGCCTGTGTTCGGCCAGGCGTCGCCGGTCGCACCGGCGCCGGCCTGGGTGCCGACCGCGAGGTCGTCGTCGCCGTCACCGAGCCAGACTGTGTGCGGCACGAGGATGCGCCGGACGCCGACCCGGTCGCCGCCGGCCAGCGTGCGGATCTCGACGGTGTCGAGCCCGGTGTGGTCGATCGCCACGAGGTCGGTGGCGACGCCCACGGCGACCTGGCGCACGACGCCGCGCCCGGACGCCACATCGACGAGCAGGTCATCGCGCAGGGACGTGCCCCATACCTCGAGCCGGTCGGCGGTGCCGTCGCTGTCGGTCACGTGCACCCGGGCGCCGGACGCCGCGCGCAGCTCCACGCGCACCACGTCGGAGCCACCCAGCGGGGCGAGGGTGACGTCGCCGGTCCAGGCCTGGGCCTCGCGCACGTCGCCGGCCCCGATCGTGACGTGGCCGTCGGCGTCCCCGACGAGGAAGATCTGCGCGACGCCGGACCCGACGTCGGACAGCTGGGCGAACTCGAAGATGCCGAGCAGGTCCTCCACCGTGGCGCCCGCGGCGAAGTTCGTGGCTCCGGTGACCGTGCCGACGATGAAGAGGTTGTCGTAGAGCCCCAGGTCGAACGCGAACGCCTCGACGAGGGTGTCGATGCCGCCGCCGTCGGCGAACGTGTCGCGGCCGAACCCGCCGGTGATCGTGTCGTCGTTCTCCCCGCCGTCGAGCACGTCGGCGAACGGCGTGCCCCGGAGTGTGTCGTTGCCCGCCTGGCCGCGCAGGACGAGCGCGATGCGGTCGGACGCCGCCACCCCGACCGAGCCGAGACCGGACGCGTCCAGGGTGTCGTCGCCGCCGCCGGCGGCCACGGTCAGGGTGTCACCCTGCGCGCGGACCTGGTTGCCCACCCACACGGTGTAGGCGCCCGCGCGGGCCACCTGCACCTCGTTGGCCGGGCGTCCGGTGCGGCTCACGTAGGTGAGGGTGTAGACGTCCGCGACGCCGGAGCCGTGGACGGTGACGGCGTCTGCCGAGCCGGAGCCGAGGTCGAGGGTGACCTCGCTGACTCCCGCCGCAGCCTCGAGGTTGGCGACCACGAGGGTGTCGGCGCCGGTGCCGGCGTTGACGAGCAGGCGCTCCAGCTCGGTGGTCGGCCGGTTGGTGCCGTTGAGGAGCAGGTGCAGGGCGTCCTGCGTGGTGGCGCCGTCATTGCCGACGTCGACCGAGCTGATCGTGAGGGTGTCGGCACCGCCGGAGAGGGTCAGGGTGAGCAGGTCGGCGTTGCCGGCGCCGCCGTTGATGGTCGGCACGCGGGCGTCGGTGAGGGTGACGAAGATGCCGTCGTCGCCGCCGTCGCCGTTGTAGCTGCCCGCCAGGCCCTCGAGCTGGTCGTTGTCGGCGCCGCCGTTGAGCACGTCGGTGGCCGAGCCGCCGACGAGGACGTCGGTGCCCGCGTCGCCGTTGAGGGTCGCGGTGCCGGGGCCGGCGTGCTCGAGGAAGTCGCGGTCCGCGCCGCCGTGGAGGGTGACGTTGCCGGCGCCGGTCGCACTGAGCACGTCGTTGCCCGCGTCGCCGTACAGGACGGCCGAGCCGGGGAACGTCGCCGTGTTGACCGCTCCGGAGTACGTGAGCACGTCGTTGCCCGTGCCGCCGCGCAGCGTGACCGGCACGGTCACACCGGACGCGACGGTGACGATGTCGTTGCCGTCGAAGAGATCGCCCGTGATCGAGGTCACGTGCTCGTAGGTGTTGCTGCGGCCGAACGCCGACACCTTGATCGTGGCGCCCTGGGGGCCTGTGCCGAGCTGTTCGATGAGGATGTTCTCGTGGATGTCCGTCGGGCCGTTGCCGATGTTGCGCGCCGTCCGGTTGGCCTGCGTGCCGGCGTTGAGGTGGAGCACACGGTCGGCGTCCGTCCAGGTGCGGGAGCCGTAGGCGTTGCCCGCCATGTACGTCGGCGGCGGGAACTGGAGGTAGCCGATGGTGAACGTCGCGGTCTCGTCGATCTCGAACAGCCACAGGTCGACGACGATCCGGACACGCAGTGTGATCGGCACCCGGCCGTCCGACCCCATGGTCGCGGTGTCGAACGTGAACGCGAACGAGATGCCGAGGCCGACCAGGGTGACGCCGAACGCGCGCACCTTGACGCTCGCCGACCCGCTCAGGCTGAACAGGTAGGTGTCGTCGGCGCGGTGCAGCGAGGTGACGCGGATCGAGAAGTCGCCGCGGATGCCGAAGCTGTCCGAGCCGATCTGCATGTAGCCGGCCAGGGCGATGTCGAAGTCGCCGCGGCTGTTGAGGAAGATCGAGCCACTGAGCTCGGCCAGGCCGAAGAAGTCGACGCCCGCGTACGCCTGGAAGTACCAACCGCCGGCGACCGCGCCGGAGGTGGGCGAGGTCTGCCCGACGACCACCCGCAGGCCGGCGTCCAGGTTGAGCACCTTGAGGATCGACACGGTTCCGGTCAGGTCGAGCAGGAACGTGTTGCCCGTGATGCCGAGCGTGGTCGCGTTGCGCGTGTTGAGCTGCAGGGTGCCGGACGCCTCGATGGAGAACACCAGCGCGTCGGCGGACGCCGAGATCGCCAGCCGCAGGGCGAAGCCGGGGTCAGTACCGCCGTAGACGGCCGCCCCGCCGTCGGCGCGGAACGTCAGGCCGCCGAGGTTGAACGCCAGCCCGAACTCCAACTGGAAGCCGTCGGGAGCCGTCCGGATCTCGAGGAACCCGCTGCCGGAGGCGAACCCGAGGAACTCGATCGACCCCTCGATGCGGAGCAGGAAGCCGGGGTCGACCGGGCTGGTGCCGAGGGTCTGGACGCGGCCGGTCGTGTTGATCGCCATGATCGCGGACGCGCTCAGGCCCAGGCCGATGCCGCTGCCGAAGCCGTCCGCAGCGACCGACAGGTCGAGCTCGAAGCGGGCCACAAGGCCCTCGGCGTTGATCCGGAAACCGCTGTCGATGAGGCTGATGGTGCCGATCGGGGCCAGCGAGATGCTGCCGTTCACGACCAGCTCGATTCCCGGGTTGGCCCCGGCCAGCGACAGGCTGAACAGGACGTGCCCGTTGGTCTCCAGCGTCTCGGCGATGACGAGCTGGCCACCCATCTCGAGGCGGAACCCGCCGGTGACCGAGATCGTCTGCTCGGTGACGACGAGGTTGCCCGCCGCGTCGCGCCGGAACCCGCCGAAGACCGGGCTGCCGTGGATCGTCTGGGTGTTGATCGCGAAGGTCTGGATCGTCTGCGCGCTGGCGAACGTGTTGATCTCGAGCAGGAACTGTCCGTTCAGCCGGACGCCGGGGATCGAGTTCGAGCCCAGCGTGAGCTGGACGCGGCCCACGATGCCGGTCTTCGCGCCCACATAGACCGCCAGGTTGAGCACGCCGGTCAGCGACCCGAGGAACGGGATCGTCGTGCCGACCGCGCCGTCGACCTGGAAGTACGCCGTGCCGGTCGGGTCGATCGCCGCGGTGATGCCGATGAACCCGTTCAGGGTCAGGACGCCGCCGATGGTGAGCTGCGCCTGGATGGTGGCCTTGACGTAGATCTCTCCGCCCGCGGGCGCATTGGCGCGCGGCCGGCCGTCCAGACCAGGGGCAGCCTTGTAGATGACGATCTCGGTCGGTTCACCGGGGTGCAGGAGCGGCAGGAAGGCGTCCGGGATCTTGAACGTCTTGTCCCGCAGGGTGGTGTTGAACATCACGGTGACCGAGCCTGTGGCGCTGAACAGCGTGCCGACGTCGGGCAGGCCGATGCCGCCGCCGGAGGAGACCTTGAAGCTGCCCGCGACGCCCACGTCGCCGCCCGCGATGTCGGCGGAGATGAGCAGGACGCCGGTGGCAGCGCCGTACACCAGGCGCGCGTTGCCGCTGCCGAAGGACAGCTCGCCGGTCAGGTACATCTGCAGAGCCGGCGTCGGGACGGCCTGGATGTTGAGGAAGAAGCCGCCCTGGATCCGCATGAGCTCAACCGTGGTGCCGGGCGCGGAGACGATGGCCTGCCCGACGAGCTCGAGCCCGAAGCTGTACGGGTTGAGGACGAACGTGCGGGTCAGGTCGGTGCCGCCCTCGCCGAGGCCACGCAGGGTCAGGGTCTCGGTCTTGGTCTGGCCGGTGAGGTTCACCTGCAGGGTGCCCTTGGCGAACATCGACAGCCCGTACGGCTCAAGGGCCGAGAAGTTGGTCTCCAGGCTCGCGACGCCCCAGAACTGCGGCACCGACGACAGCCCATCGCCCATGTCGAGCACGAACCGGCCCGCGGTGGCACCCACGGTGCCGAGCTTGTAGATCGACAGCTGGCCGGCGAACGTGAGGATGAACGTCTTGCGGGCCAGGTCGATCTCGAGGATGACCTCGGCCCGGAGGTCGAGCAGCGGCTCGTCGACCAGGCCGGCGGCCTGGAGCAGGATGCCGCCGGACAGCTCGATGAAGAACGAGGTGCCCTGGGTGATGAGCCGGAAGCTGCCCGTGCCGGGCGCCGCCGCGTTGCCCTGGCTGTCGGTCCAGGACCCGGCGCGGAAGGTGGCGGTGACCGTGCCGGCGACGAGCGCGCCGGTGAAGAGGTAGCGGAACGTGGTGGCGTCCACCTGCATGACGGTCACGAACGCCAGGCCCTCGGCGCCGGCGCCCGCGAGCGTGAACTCGCCGTCGGTGGCGAACGCTCCGGTGAGGATGCTGGCCGCGTTGACCGTGGCGCCTGCGACCGGGGTGAACCGCACGTCGATCCACGTGTTCGCGGACGCGACGCTGCCGGCCAGCGTCACCGTACCGGCGGGCGCGCCGACGACGGTGGGCCGGGCGAACGGGCCGACGGTGGTGGGTGTCGAGGCCACGTGCGTGGTGGCGTCCCAGGCGACGTCGGAGGCGTTGGTCCAACTGCCGGAGACGAAGGCGATGGTGACGTCGGTGCCATCGTAGCCGGTGAAGAAGTAGCGGTACGTGCTGCCGCCGACCTGGACTGGTGCGCCGACGAGGGTGATGGTCGAGCCGGCCTTGGTGACGGTGATCTCGGCGCCCGGGTCGGTGATGCTGGAGGGCTTCACCGCGCTGCCGCCGAAGTCGAGGAACGTCACGTCGATGGCCCGGGCGTTCCACGGGATGCCGCCGGTGTTCGACCAGCTGCCGTCGACGAAGCCGACCACGAGGTCGCCGCCGCGGTGCCCGGTGAAGAAGAAGCGGTAGGTGGTGCCGGTGACGAGCAGCGCCGCGCCGTCGACGGAGAGCTCCGTGTCGCCCTCGGTGAGGGTGATCTCGACGTCGGCGTCCGTGATCGTGCCCGGGTCGACGGCGTTGCCGGCGAAGTCGGGGAACGTGATGTCGACGTAGCCGCGGCCATTGAAGTCGCCGGCGTCGATGACCTGGCCGTTGACCGGGTCGTCCAGCGCCGCGGTCGGCACGGCGAGCGTGAAGCGCTCGGTCTCGGCCTGGTTGGGCTGCCCGCCGGTGTCGGCGAACCGGCCGGCCAGGAAGGTCACCGTGTGCTCGCCGACCGCGAGGGTGGCGGTGAACGCGTAGCGGTAGGTGTCGCTGAGTCCGACGCGGATCGGCGCGGCCAGCGCGATGAGCGTGCCCGCGGCGTCGCGGAACTCGATCTCGTCGCCGTCGATGGTCGCGTGGTCGACCGCGAAGCCGGACGAGGGACGGAAGCGGATCTCGAGGTAGGACAGGGAGTTGAGCAGGTCGCGGCCCAGCGCCGAGCCCGCGACACCGACGACGGTCTCGGGGGTGCCGGTGGCCGTGTCTGCCGGGATGGTGCGGACGACGTCCGCGGTGGCGCCCGCGACGAAGAAGGTGCGGGTGATCTCGGCGTCCGCCGGCGGGGCACGCCCGGAGGCGTCACCGAAGTTGGCCAGCTGCACCCGCACATCCACCTGACCGGGTCGGAACGAGCCGGCGAGCAGGAACCGGTACGTCGTGCCGCGCAGGAAGACCGCGGTGCCGGTGAGCGTCACGGTGGACCCACCGAAGCCCCCGACGAGGATCTCGTCGCCCAAGGTGGTCCCGAAGGCGAGCGCGCCCACGGACGCCCGGAACGTCACGTCGAGGTAGGTGGTCGGGCTCCCCGTGACGGCCGCGGGCGTGACCGCCGCGACGGTGCCGGTGTACTTCGCGTCGTCGGTGCTGGTCCAGCTGGTGCTCCCGGACGCCAGGTTCGGTGTGAAGGTCGCGGAGCCCGTCCCGGGGGTCACGACGACCGGGATGACCCACTTGCCCGCGTCGGTGTCGAAGGTCGGCGTCCGGTTCGGGTCGAGGGTGACCACCCAGCCGTTGCCCACGTACAGCTGGACGCCCGGCGCGCCGGCGCTCGTGTCCTGGTCGACGAACTCGGGCAGCAGGTCGGCGACGGAGTCGGGGTCGAGGACGCCGTCGGCGGGGGCGCCGTTGGCGCCGGGGACGGGGAAGGTGACGAGGATCGTGCCCGGTGCGGTGCCGGCGGGGATCGTCACGGATCCCAGCGCGCCGCTGGCCGTGCTCACGAACGACCAACTGCGCACGATCGCGGTGACCGTGACGGTGCCGGACGCCGCGAACGCACCCGTGGTCCAGAACCGGAACCGCTGGACGCCGGTGCCGCCGGTGGTCAGCTGGATCGGCGCCTGCGTCGCGTCGAGGGCGACCGTGCCGAGCCCGATGCCGCCCAGGACGACCTCGGGCGCGAGGTCGAGCACGGAGTCGACGTCGAGGGTGTAGCCGGCCGGGATGGTGAAGTCGACGTCGATCCAGGTCAGCCACGGCCGGTTGTTGATGAGGTTCACGTCGACGACCGCGCCGGGGGTCGGGTCGCTGATCGTCGCCGTCGCCCCGGTGACGAGGAACGACACGTCGTCAGGCTGGTTGTCGGCGCCCACGACGGTCGCGCCCGCCGCGGTGGTGGTGTCGGCGTTGGCGAACGCGCCGGCGGCGAAGGACAGGGTGACCGTGCCGAGCGGCAGTTCGTCGGTGCCGATGGCGTAGCGGAACCGCGTGGTGCCCGTCCGGGCCACGGCGAGCTGCATGAGGTCGGTGCCGGCGTCCAGTTCCTCGGTGGTGGAGTCGGCGACGGTGACGGTGACCGCGGTGGCGGGGTCGTCCTCGTCCGTGCGGTAGGTGTAGGTCACCTTGCCGGCGGCGAGCACCAGCGTCGCGAACCGGACGCCGTCGTCCAGGGTGACCGTCACGACGGGCACCGGCGTGCCGGACGCCACCGCGCGCGTGGTCCCGTTGACCGTGAGCGTGAACTCCTGTTCGGGGTCCAGGATCGAGGCGAGGTCGATGCTCGCCCCGGACGGCGCGGTGAAGACCACGTCGACGTACTTGGTGGACCCGGGGGCGCCGTTGGCCACGACGGCGTCCACGCTGCCGCCACCGGGGGCGGGGGTGACGGTGTCGACCGTGGGCGCGGTGCCGGTGGCGACGGGGTCGGGCAGCCCGACGACGTCGAACGTGACCTCCTCGCCGCTGGAGTTGCGGAAGCCCATCTTCAGCTTGCCGTAGAGGGTCAGCAGGCGGACCTGGTCGGGGATGTCGGCGAGGAACAGCACGACGACGTCGCCCGTCGCGACCCGGGACAGGTCGGCGTAGAGGCGTCCGCTGAGGGAGATGTTGTCGGCGGCGAAGTTGAGCTTGCCGATGACGAGCAGCTTGCCGTCGGTGGAGATCTTGACGGTCACCTGCCCGTTGAACACCTGCTGCGAGGTGTAGATCGAGTAGATCTTGGCCGACCCGGTGATGACCATCGGCGAGGTGAAGGCGGCGAAGAAGCCGTCGCGGGCCGGGTTGGCCGCGATCGCCTTGGCCTGCGCCGCGACCTGGTTCTGCAGCGAGGTCAGCCACTGGTCGGCTGTCACGTTGGTCGGCAGGGCGAAGTCGGGGCCGCGCAGCGCGAACGGGTCCTCGATCGAGGGCAGCGTCTTGAAGAACTCGACGCCGGCCGCGAAGTCGTTGATCGTGAGGCCCGAGTTCGGCTCGAGCAGGATGCCGCCCGGGATCTCGACGTTGAGGAACACCTGAAGCGGGCCGAGCTCACTCAGGCCGATGCGGATCGTGAACCCGGCCATGCCGGCGATCGAGAAGCCGCCCTGGATGCCGAGGTAGAACACGCGCTTGAACACCGGGGTGGTGGCGTCGAGCGGCCCGATGATCGCGTAGTTGGCGTCGAGCTTGAGGATGCCGCCGAGCAGGCCGGCGTCCAGCTCGCCACCGAACATGCTGCCCTTGACGCTGACCGCGATCGAATCCAGCGCGATGATCGGGAACTTGCCCTGGGCGAGCAGCGACGGCTGGATCTTGATGCCCTGGATCGAGCCGCTGAAGGTCAGCCCGGAGATCCCCTTGAGCTCGGTGACGCTCGCGGACAGGGTCAGGACGAAGTCCTCCGGCGCGTTCTCGATGTCGGCCCACTGGACGCCGATGGCGTCGATGCGCACGGGCAGGAACGACGGCCACTGGAACGAGTCGCCGGTGGCGGAGCCGACCGACAGGAACACGCCGAACCCGGTCTTGGCCTTGAAGTCCCCCTCGCCGGTGAAGGCGAAGTTGCGACCCTCACCCGCCAGGCTGAGGCTGCCGATGTTCACCCGGGCCGCGACGGAGCCGAAGGAGACCATCTCGTTCGAGGTGCCCGCCGCCCCGGTGTCGAGCTGGAAGTTGACCGTCGAGAGCGTCACGAACGTGCCGAGCTTGATCTCAAGGGTGTCGACCGTCAGCTGGAGGGCGTCCACGACGCCGGACTCGAAGGTGAGGGCGATGCGGAACGCCTCGTCGTCGGGGGTGCCGTCGGGGCGCTTGTCGTCGGCGGTCTTGCGGTCGGACAGCGTGGCGCCGAACGGCTTGCCGGGGAAGAGCCTGGCTCCGCCCGTGGCGATGTAGAGCTGGCCGGTGAAGTTCGCGAACGGGTTGCCGCCGTCGAAGGCGACGGTCAGGCCCGAGATGCCGACACGGATGTCGTCGAGCTCGAGGATGCCGCCGAAGGTGATCTTGGCGTCCTGGGCCGTCGGGGTGACGGTGTTGCTCGTGGGGACCGCCTGGCCGTTGGTCATGGGCAGGCCGTAGGCGAGCTCGGCGGTGCCGAGGCTGAACCCGTTGCCGCGGACGACCAGGCCGGGAATGGTCGCGGCCGGCAGCTCGTCGTCGTTGGTGAGCGGTTGGTTCAGGTTGTTCGTCGCGATGTTCGACCTCAGGTTCGGGTCGTAGGGGAACAGCCGGCCGGTGATGCCGAAGCGCGGCAGGGTGATCTCGGCGGTGTTGATGCGCACGAGTTCCTGGTCGTCCTCGCCGTTGGGGTCGTAGGAGACCACGACGCCGGTTGCGCGCAGCTCGGCGACGTTGGGGATGATCGCCTCGAGCGCCGCGACCCGCAAGCCCCACTTGCCGGTCGGCTCGACGCGGAAGTTGCCGCTCAACAGGCCGAACACGTCGACGGCGAGGTCGAAGGTGCCGATGACGCCGATGAGGTCGACGGTGACGCCGCTGCTCTGTTGCTGGGTGGTCGGGCCGGTCGTGGTCGTGGTCGCGTTCCCGCCGAAGGCCAGGCTGGCCCGGTCGACCCCGATCGCGATCGTGAGCACGACCATGCCGTCGGCGAACCCGAAGTCGGCCAGCCCGACGCTGGGGCCCTGCAGGGTCAGGGGTCCGAGCTGGATGGGGCCACCCTCGGTGGCGGCGCCGGGCGCCGAGGCGTCGATGGTGAAGGACGCGGTCTGGCCGGACTGGTTGGGCGCCGAGTCGGCGGCCGTCCCGCTGCGCACCAGCGCGGGGTCGAAGGCCAGCTGGATGGCGCCGGGCTGGAAGAGTCCGGTCGTGTTGGACGTGTTGGCGTCCTTGAAGTAGTACCGGTAGGTGACGGTGGTGGCGTTGTCGGCGCGCCCGGAGATGAGTTGGACGCCGGCGACCAGCGGCCGGAAGGAGGCGTCGCGCGCGAGGTCGGCCACGCCGGTGCCGGTGAGCGTGAACGGGGCCACCGCGAGCGCGGTCGACGGCTTGATGATGGGCTCGGGGGCCATCCCGTCGGCCGGCGGCAGGCTGGTGAACGTCACGTCGAGGTAGCGCTGCGCGTTGATCTGGGCGGCCGTGATCGTGCCGCCGTTGCTGGGGCTCGCCAGGGTGACGACCGGGCCCGGCTTGGTGACGAGCCGGCTGGGGTTGTCCGGGTCGGCGTAGTTGGCGAAGATGACGAACGTCTCGTCCTCGCCCATGGTCATCGCGCCGGAGGTGTCGCTGAAGGCCCCGTTGCGGAACCGGACGGTGACCAGCCCGGGGGCCAGGTTGCCGGTGTAGGTGTAGCGCCACACGCCCGGCCGGCCCGCCTCGGCGACCGGCACGGCCGTCGGGACACCGTTGACCGTCACGCCGGCGGCGGAGGCACCGTTGACGAGCAGGTCGAACTCGGGGTCGAGGTCGGTGATGGTCTCGTTGCGCAGGCCGACGCCGTTGGTGTCGTTGAACAGCACCGTGATCGAGCCGGTCAGCTCGCCCGCGGTGAGCACCGCGTTCTTGAGCGGCCGGTACTCGGACGTGGCGCTGTCCAGGTAGAGGTGCAGGTCGGCGGTCGGGAAGAGCGTCGGGGTGGTCCCGGTCGCCAGGGCCGGGTCGTTCTGCTTGGGGAACAGCTTGAACGCGTCCACCTTGAAGTTGTTCAACCGGAAACCCGTGACCGGGGAGATCGTGAACGAACCGAAGCCGGACAGGCGCGCGATGTCGGTGTCGCTGATCGAGATGAGCAGGCCGGCGTGGGTGAGCACGATGTCGAGGCTGCCGTCCGGACTGCGGGTGAGGCCCAGGGTGCCGGTGAGCTCGAAGATGCCGTCGACCGCGAAGCGGGCGTTGGTGGCCTGGAACGAGTAACGGCCGGGGAGGAGCGAGTGCCCGCCCACCATCGTGGGGAGGGGGCCCGCCGACGTGTTCACTTCGAAGGTGACGGCGCCGCTGACGGTGAGCCCGTCGAGGCCGAGCAGGGCGAGTTGGCCCGTCACCCGGAGAGCGAATCCGTCGGAGAGGTTCTGGAACGCCATCGAGGCATTGGAGATCAGGACGCCGATGGCGGCCGGGTTGGCGACGCCGTCGATCTTCGAGGGTCCCTTGCCGATGAAGATCTCCAGGCCGCTGCCGGAGAAGCTGCCCTCGCCCACGGCGAAGTTGCCGGCGCGGATCTCGAGGATGTTGCCGAAGTTGAAGTCGAGGTTCTGGACGATGAAGCGGAACTTCGGGCTGGCCGCGAGGTTGAGGACCAGGTTGGTGTCACCGACGTCGACGGTCTGGTTGACCATCACTCCCGTGGTGTTGATGGAGAAGCCGAGGCTGGCGCCGCCGAACGGCACGTTGACCCGCCCGGTGAGGATGCCAGCAATGCCGCCCGTGGTGGTACGGGTCGGGTTGGGGGTGGTCGTCGGGTCGGTGATGCTGTTCGGGGAGAAGATGATCAGCGCGCCGGACGCACTGGTGAGGCCGTTGCCGCCGTCCGCATTCCCATCGATGCCCTGACCACTGCTGACCGTGGCGTTCGCGAACGCGATCTTGGTCACCTTGGCCCCGACCGGACCGGAGCTTTCGAACGCGACGTCGGCGTGGATGGTGACGCCGCCGGCGCCCGGGTTCTCGGGGTCGGTGAGGATGACGACGTCGATGCCGGTGGCCGCGAGGCGGACGAACGGACCCTTGGGCAGGTCGAGCGTGCGCACGTTGCCCATCAGCGGGGCGCGGTTGCCGTTCGCGCCCCATGTGACGGTGTAGCCGCCGGTGACCGCGGCGACGGTGAGGGCGTGGCCGGTGAGCGCTTCGAGCGCGGTCTCCACCACCGACGCCTCCGCCCCGACCGCGAGCGCGTCGGAGATCTCGTCGTCCTCGATGCGTCCGTTGCCGCTGACGTCGTGGGCGAGGGTGAAGGTGCCGGTCGTGACGGTGACGGACACCGTCTGCACCTCGGCGACGCTGGCGGAGCCCTGGGTGGTGGTGACCACGTCGACGCCCGCGAACTGGATCGTCTCGTACACCGCCACGCCCAGGTTGTTGACCTGGAGCTTGAGCGACGCGTCGAGGGTGACGGGCAGGCCGACCAGTGCGACGGTGCCCTCGATCTCACCCGCGATCCCGGCCGAGGTGATGACCACCGCGCCGGCTCCGTCGGTCAGCCGCACGCCGACCTCGTCACCCGTCTCTTCGTCACCCGGGTCGCCCAGGAACAGGCTCACGTTGGTGAACGCCACCCGGATGACCTTGGTGCCGGTGGCGGTCGTCCGCTGCTCGAACACCACCGTGGCGGTGAGCTCCTGCTCGTAGAGAGTGACGGCGATGGGCGCCCCGACGCCGACCTGGACGCGCAGGTAGGGGCCTGCGTCCACGTTGAGCGTGCCGCCGACGGGGAGGGTGACGTCGACCACGGCCCGGTTCTTGGTGTTGATGAGGAGCTCGGCGGTGGCGTCCGACAGGCTGAAGTCGTCGCTGAGGGCGTCGTTGAGCGTCAGCGAGACGTCCAGGCGGGCGGCGATGCCGCCGGTCACGGCCGGCTGGGCCGGGGTCTGGCCGGACGCCGGCACAAACGGGCGGGCCGGGGTGACCAGGATCACGCCGGACGCGACGCCGACGGTCACGAACGTGGTCTCCCCATTGCCCAGCGCCAGCTCGACACCCTCCAGCCCGATGGTGATAACGCCGCTGGGGCTGTGCTTGGTGAAGGAGAACGACCCGGTGAGCCGCTGTCCGGCGACCTCGAGGGTGACGCCGAGCCCGGCCACCTGCAGCGAGCCCGCCGCCAGGGTGACGTAGTCGTCGTCCTCGGTCTCGGGCGTGTCCTGGCCGGCGACCTGGAGCTGGCGGTTCGCCGTCGTGGTGTTGAGCCGGAGCTCGAAGGTGCCCGAGAACAGGACGCCGGGGAGGTCGACGGCGACGTCGGCCGAGATCCGGCCGGCGAGGCCGCCCTTGACGGCACCCGCGGGCGGGATGATCTCGAAGACGCCGGAGCCGTTGCTGACCACGACGATGTCCTGCTCGGGGGTGCCCAAGCGCAGGCTGACGTTCGCGAAGCGGATGCGCGAGGTGGTGCTGTCGAGGTTGGCGCCCGTGCCGCCGAAGGCGCCGTCCGCGCCGACGTCGGTCACCTTCTCGAACGAGAGGTCGGCGGTCAGGGTCTGGCCGCCGATCGTCAGCGCCAGGCCGGTGACCGACACCTTCAGGTACGGCCCGGCGGGCAGCGACAGCGTCGAGACCACGCCGTCGAGGACGACCTGCTCCTCGACCGCGACCGGGACGACCTTGCCGTTCACCGTGCGGCGCACGTCGCTGATGCGGACGCCGACCGTCGCCGTCACCGCGGGGATGCCGTCGCCGAGGCGGATCGTGGCGGTGGCGCTGATCTCGCCCGCGAGTCCCTCGGGGGTGAGCAGCATGAGGAACGATCCGGCGCTGAGGCGCAGGCCGACGTCGTCGGCCAGGTCGGCCTCGGTGGTGCCCGGGGTGCCGCCGTCGTTGCCCACGAACATCGTGACCTGGCTGCCCTGGAGGCGGAGCACCCGCACGTCGTCGGTGGTGTTGAGGACACGGTCCGCGCCGGCGTTGCTGACCTGCTCGAAGGCGAAGATGCCGCCGATGCTCTGGCCGAAGGCGGTGATGGATGCGGGGTTGCCCGTCTCGCCGATCTGCACGCGCAGGAACTTCCCGGCGGGGAGGTCGAGCCCCAGGCCCGCGTCCACGACGGGCGCGGGGACGGTGTTCACCTGGAGGGCGACGAGGCCGCTGTCGAAGCGGAAGTCGACGGTGCCCAGGCGCAGCTTGATCGTGCCGCTCACGTCGGCGGCGATGCCGGCCGGGGTGATGAGCAGGCTGCCGGTGCCGCCGGCGAACAACAGACCGCGGTCGTCGCTGTCGGCGTTCAGGACGGCGAGAGCCTCGGGGACGCCGTTCGCGCCGGGGTCGCCGAGGAACAGTTCGACGCCGGACGCCGTCACCGAGACGATGCGTGCGGTGCCGACGGTCTTCTGCTCGATCCAGAAGGTGCCCGCGAGCCGCTGCCCGGCGATGACCAGGACGAGGCCCGTGCCGCCGACGCGCAGCTTCCGCGCGGTGGGCGTCGTGTCGATCTCGAGCGAGAACGCGCCGGTCAACGACACCTGCGGGACGTTGAGGGCCACGTCGACGCTCATCGACCCGGACATCACCTTCACGCCGTTCACGGTGGTGAGGGTGAACGTGCCCGCGCCGTTGCTGAGCACGACGACGTCGGTCGTCCCGTCGCCCAGGCGCAGCTCGACCTCGGAGAAGACGATGCGGGTGGTCGCGGCCTGCCCGGTGCCGACCTGCTCGAACGCGACGTTGCCCGACAGGCTCTGGTCCATGATCGAGAGGGTCACGCCCTCGCCGAACACCCGCAGGTACGGCCCTGCCGGCACGTCGAGGCTGACGGTCTGTCCGCCGAGGGTGACGCTCTCGAGGACCCGGCCGGTGGTGCGGTTGACGGCGAGTCCGAAGGTGCCGGCGAACACGACGTCGTCGGGCAGCACGCCGGTGAGGTTGATCGTGCCCTGCAGCGAGCCCGCGATGCCGGTCGGGGCGACGACGAACACGCCCTCGATGCCGCCCAGGAGCGGCTGCCCGCCGATGACGAGGCTGCCACCCGCGACCGCGATGATCGTGCGCTTCTGCCCGGATGCCGTCGTCGCCTGCTCGATGCTGACCGACGCGGTGAGCTGCGGCCCGCCGGTCCCGAAGGTCAGCACGATGTTCTCACCGACGAAGCGGACGTACGGGCCGGCCGGAAGGCGACGCTCGTCCACGGTCAGGACGCCGTCGTCGGGCAGCAGCACCGCGGCGGCGGTGTTGTTGATCTCGAACCGCAGCTCGCCCGCGACGGTGACGTCGCCGAACGAGAGACCCGAGCCGAGGCTGACGCTGAGGCGTCCGGCGAGGCCGGCGGGGGTGATGACCAGGGCGCCGTCGAGCAGGATCGTGCCGATGCTGCCGCCCAGCTCGAAGGCGAGGTCGGTGATGCCGACGCTGACCAGGCGCGACCCGTCGGCGAGGGTCTCCTGGGTGAAGGAGATCTCGGCGATCGACAGCGCGACCCCGGCGAGGGTGAGCACGACGTCGTTGCCGACGACCTTCAGGTACGGCCCCGCGGGCAGGTCGAGGGTGAGGACGCCGATCGCGCGCTCCGCCCCGAACGCGCCGGTGCCGTCGCCCGCGCGCCACGCGGCGTTGCCGGTGCCGTCGGCGACCAGGAGGTCGGCGGTGGTGCCCGCGTCCGCCCGGCCGAGGCCCAGCCCGACGATGGCGCCGGCGGTGACCGCCGTCGTCGCGGCCGAGAACCCGGCCCAGGTGCCGCCTGGGTTCAGTGCCACGTGGACGCCACCGTCCGCCGTGCTGCGGACCAGGTCGATCGTGCCGTTGCCGTCCACGTCGCCCAGCGCCACGACCGTGCTGCCCGAGGTGCCGGGCGCCGCGGCGGACGCGAACGCGCCCGTGGAGTTGCCGCGCAGGACGGCGTCCGCCGTGCCCGCGACGCCGGAGCCCGCGAACAGGTCGAGGTGGCCGTCGGCGTCCAGGTCGGCCAGAGCGAAGACCTGGGTCGCGGTCCACGTGCCGGCCACGGCCGCGCCGGCGCCCAGCCCGAGCCACTCGCCGGTCGCGCCGCTGGTGCCCAGGTTGCTGTACCGCGTGAGCGCGGTGCCCGAGGCGACGAGCACGTCGGCACCAGCGGCGGCGTCCACGGCCCCGACGACGATCGACCGGGCGGCCGAGCCGAGAGCGGCGCCGGAGACTGCCGTGAACAGGCCGCTGCCGTCATTGCGGTAGAGCAGCGTGTCGCCGGCTCGGCCGACGACCAGCTCGGGTCGGGTGTCGCCGTCGAGGTCGCCCAGGGCGAGCGCGGTGACGGCGTCGGACGTCGGGCCCACCTGGATCGCGGGCAGCGCGTCGTAGGGGTCGCCCGTGCCGTCGTTGACGTACAGGAGGACGCCGGCGCTCGTGCCGAGCAGCAGATCGGCGCGTCCGTCGCCGTTGACATCGCCGACCGCCACGGCGGTCGTGACCAGCGGCTGGAGGCCGAAGGCGATGGTGTCGGTGACGGCGCCGTCGGTGAAGGGGCGGTTGTTGATGACCAGCGTCAGGGTGCCCGACATGCTCACGCCGGGGATGGTGAGCGCGACGGTGCCCGACAGGCTGCCCGCCAGGCCGCCGACCTTGCCGCCCACGCCGTCCGGGTCGCCGAGCAGCAGGAACCCGGTGCCCTGGCTGAGCGTGACGTATGCGGTCGTCCCGTCGCCGAAGGACGCCGACACGTTGCGCAGGGCCACGCGCACCACGGACGCCGTGCCCGTCGTCGCCTTCTCGAAGACGAAGTCGCCGGAGATGCGCTGGCCGAACAGGTCGAGCACGAGGCCCGTGCCCTCGACGCGCAGGTACGGTCCGGCCGGCAGGGCGACGGTGAGGGACCCGCCCTCGAACGCGACGGTCTCGTTGACCGCGCGGGTCGAGGTGTTGAACGCGATGGTGCCGGTGAAGTGGAGGGCCGGGTTCACCGGGGTGTTCGGGATCGTCACGTCGACGGTCGCGGTGATGCTGCCGGCCAACCCGGTCGGGCCGACCACGATGAGACCCTCGCCGCCGGACACGGCCACGCCGGCCGCAGCCGTGCCGAGGCTGACCTCGACGCCGGTGGCGAAGATGCGGACGATCTTCGGCGCCGGGGTCCCGGGCGGGGCGGTGGGGCTGACGGTTCCGGTGACCTGCTCGAAGCCGAACACGCCGGACAGCGACTGGCCGGCGAACGAGAGCGTGGCCTTGGCCGAGGGGGTGCCCACCTGGACGCGCAGGTAGTTGCCGGGCAGGTTCTCGGTGCCCACGGTTTGCTCGACGGCGGTGGTGTTGATGCGCAGGCTGGAGTTGCCGGTGGTCAACTGGACGCCGGGGACGTTCACCGCGACGGTGATCCCGGTGACCACGCCGTACACGCCCGCCGGGGACGTCGCCGTGGCCTTGGTGAGCGTGAGCTCGCCGCTGCCGATGGTGACCTCGACCGGCGCCGTCGTGCTGCCCTCGGGCGGGGTGCCCAGCGAGAGCGTGACCGTGCCCAGCGTGATCGTCAGGTCGCCGTTGGGCTCCTTGATGACCGCGAACGCGCCGGTGAGCTCGAGTCCGGCCACCCGGAGCGTGAGGTTGCTCGCGCCGAGCAGGGCGTAAGGGGCCGCGACGGTCCCCGTCGGGACGGCCTGGTCGCCGGTGAACTGGGCCGCACCCGTGTCGTTGTACTTCACCGTGATGGTGCCGCCGAGTTCGATCCCCGCGATTCCGACCAGGCTCACCGATCCGGTGACGTGGAGCGCGTAGGTGTCGGGCGTGGTGAGCGTGCCGTCGATCTTCATCAGCGTGCCGCCGGCCCCGCTGATCAGGACGCCCTGTGCATTCGGGTTGACGTCGCCGCTCGCCTCGAGGAGGTAGGGCCCCTGGCCCAGGAAGATGCGGGCGTTGGCCAGGGTCGCCACGCCACCGCTGTAGGTGATCTCGGCGTACACCTCCACGAAGTCGCCCAGCCGGAGGGTGCCGGAGCCGGAGATCGCGACGTACGGGGTGCCGCCGCTGGCCCGCTCGGTGGTCCCGAACACCAGCGGGATGGCGATCCCACCGACCTCGACGACCTCGTCGACGGTCTGGTTCGTGGCGTTGTAGCGGACGGCCACGTCGAAGGTCGCGGTGGCGTCGGCAACGTCCAGCTTGCCGGTGCCGGAGAAGGTCCCGACCACGCCCCCTGTCAGCGACCCGTTCGCGGGCAGGACGAGGAACGCGCCCTGACCGCCGGTGATCACGAAGGCGTCGGTCCCGCCGGTCGGCGTGAGTGTGACTCCGACGTTCGCCAGCCCGATGCGGGTGACCCGCGTCGGCACGGCCAGGCGCACGACCGGCGCGGCCGCGGAGCCGACGGTGACCATGTCGAGGTCGTCCCCGGCGTCGAGGTTGGCGAGAGCGAGGAAGTGGCTGGGCCCGGCGGCGGCGTCCCAACCTGCCTTGAAGCCGAGCCAGTCGGCGCCCGAGCCGCCGCGGTTGGTGAAGACCAGCGGCGCACCGGTCGTGCCCAGCACGACGTCGAGCGTGCCGTCGGCGTCCACGTCGTCGAGGGCGACTGCGGTCGCCGCGGGGGCCGCCGGGGTGGCCGAGAGCGCGGTGCCGGCGGCGATGCCCTGCCACACTCCGCCGACGACGGCGTCGCCGGCGCTGTGGGTCGCGGCCGTGGTGGCGAGGACGCCGCGGGTCAGGCCGGTGAAGGTGGTCGCGGTCGTGCCGGTGTAGGCGATGGCCTCGGAACCGATGCGCAGGATCCCGGCCGGGGCGAAGCCGGTCGTGCTCCCGACCGTCAGCGCGTCGGTGGCCGCGGCCGTGACGTCCGCCGTCAGGGAGGTCGCGCCGGACCCCGCCCGCTGATTGAGGTACACCTGTGCGGGGGCGCCGTTGTTCGCGACGACCACGTCGGCCCAGCCGTCGGCATTGACGTCACCGACCGCGACCGCGGTCGCGGCGGCCGTGTTGGCCAGGGAGACCGCGGCGGACGCCGTCAGCCCCAGCCACGCGCCGGAGGGGTCGAGGCCGAGGTTGGTGTGGACGGCGTGGGCGACGCCTGTGTTGGCGACGACGAGGTCGAGGCGTCCGTCGTTGGTCAGGTCGGCCAGCGCGACGCCGGTGGTGGCGGTGTCGGTGCCGCGCGTGAACGAGGCGGCGGACAGGTACGGCACCCACTGGGTCGGACCCACACCGGTGACCGTGGCACCCGAGGCGTGGTCGGCCGGCGCCGTGCGCGTCAGGCCGGTGAAGGTGGTGGCGGTCTTGCCCGTGTAGGCGATCGCCTCGCCGCCCACGATCAGCGTCCCGGCAGCGGCGAACGCGGCGGCGGAACCGACGCTGATCGTGGTGGCTTCCTTCGCCAGGGGCGCCGTCAGGGTGGTGGTGGCGCGCGCCTGGTTCCGGAAGACCTTCAGCGTGGCGCCGGCGCCGCTCGCGCCGACGACGATGTCGGCGTAGCCGTCCCCGTCGACGTCGCCGACCGCGACCGAGGTGGCCAGCGGCGTGTCCAGCGCGATCCCGGCGGCGACGCCGAGCCACGAGCCGGACCCGCTGCCGAGGTTGCGGTGCACGGTGCTCGTGGTGTCGCGGACGAGCACGAGGTCGGCGAGGCCGTCGAGGTTGACGTCGGCCAGCGCGATCGCGCGGGTGGTGCCGGAGCCGCCGGTGAGGGTGAGCGCCGTGGCGGTGGAGGCGAACGCGCCGGGGCCGGTGCCGCGGAACAGGGCCGCGCCGCCCGCGTTGCCGAGCAGCAGATCCGCCAGCCCGTCGCCGTCGAGGTCGCCGAGGGCCAAGGCGGTCACGGGGGTGGTGACCGAGGTCGGCGCGGTGCCGGTGCCACCGAAGCCGGGCTTCGTGCCCTGATCGACCACGAAGTCGCCGGAGAAGGTCACGGCGCCGCCGACGACCAGGCTGCCGGCCACCGACACCCGGAAGAATGGACCACCGGGCACGTCGAGGTCGATGGGCTTCGTGGTGCCGTCGGGCAGGTCCACGGTGAACGTGCGGTCGACCGGCTGGGTGCCGGTGTTGATCGAGAGGGCGACAGCGCCGCTCAGGGCGATGCCGCTGCCGAACTGGAACACCGCCGGCACGTCGCCGCTGCCGCCGAGCGACCCGGAGAACGTGGCCGCGACGCCGGCCGGGGTGATGAGCACGGCACCGGACCAGTCGTGCTGGGCGGTGACGACGACCGCACCGCCCAGGTTGAGGGTGAGGTCGGCGAACGCGATGCTGACCTCGGGCTGGGCCGTGCCGGTGCGCTTCTCAATCACCACGTTGCCGCCGAGGGACTGGCCGGCGATGGTCAGCGTCGCGCCCATGGCCACGACCCTGATCCCCTGGTACAGCCAGTCGTCGTCGGTGAGGTCGGCGGGGGTGCCCGCGCCGGCGATCTGGATGTCCGCGGTGGTCGTGTTGAACCGGAGGCCGAAGTCGCCGGCGAGCGTGATGGAGGGGATGTCCAAGAGCACGGACGCCGTGACCTCCCCGTACAGCCCGGCCGTCGTCAGGGTCACGTCGCCGTCGATGTCGGCCACGGTGACCAGCGCCTGCGAGGCGGTGCCGAGCACGAGGCGTCCGTTGCTGATCTGGACGTTGAGCGCGCCGGTCGTCTTCGTGACCTCGACGTCGGCGGACAGGCTCTGGCCTGCGAACGCGAGCGTCACGCCGGTGCCGGAGACCCGTAGGAACTCGCCCGCGGGGAGTTCGAGGGTGAGCGTCTCCCCGCCGACCAGGAAGGTCTCCTCGACCGCGGCGGTGGTGGTGTTGACCTCCAGCGACAGCGCGCCGGACAGGGTCACGCCAGGGACGTTGCGGAGCGCCACCGTGCCGCTGACGGACCCGGCGATGCCGGTTCCGTAGCTGACGAACAGCGCCCGGCCGTCGGTCAGGGTGAGGAAGTTGCGCGTGCCGTCACCCAGGGCCAGGGACACGTTCGTCGCGGCGACGCGGACGAGCGTGGTGTCGGCGTTCAGCCCGGTGCCGCCCGCGACGCCGTCGGCGCCGAGGTTGACCGCCCGCTCCAGCGCGAGGTCGGCCCGGACGACCTGCCCGGCGACCTTCAGCACGACGCCGGTGCCGGCGACGCGCAGGTAGGGCCCGGCCGGCAGGTCGAGGGCGACCGTGGTGTTGCCGACGACGAGGCTCTCGGCCACCGGCAGGTCACCGTTGTTGACCTGCACCTCGAGGGCACCGGTCAGGCTGATCTCGCTGCCGAGGTCGAACGTGACGTCGCCTGAGAACGAGCCGGCCAGCCCGGTGGGCCGGAGGACGAACAGGCCGGTGCCGTTGAGGACGGCCACCTTCGGGGTCGCGACGGTGCCGAGGAGGATCAGGTCGGCGTCCGCGATCCCGACCCGGACGACCTTCTGGCCGGCTGCGTTGGTGACCTGCTCGAAGCTCACGTCGGCGGTCAGGCTCTGGCCGAGCAGGGAGATGACCAGGTCGTCGCCGGCGACGCTGAGGTACGGGCCGGCCTGCAAGGTGCGGGTGGTGAGCACGGCCGGGGCGTTGGTGGTGTTGACCACGATGGCCACGTTGCCCGTCAGGGTCACGTTCGGCACGTTGACCGCGAGGTCGACCGCGACGTGGCCGGCCAGGCCCGCCGGGGTCAGCAGGAACTCTCCCACGCCGTCCTGGGTGAGGGTGAGGAGCGGAGCCTGCGGCGTCCCGCCGAGCCGGAGGGCCACGTTCGAGGCCTGCACCCGGACGCTCGCCGCGCCGGCGGCGTCCACCGTGCGGGTGATCACGAGGTCGCCCGAGAGGGTCTGCCCGAGCACCGCGAGCTGGACGCCCTTGCCTGACACCCGCAGGAACGGGCCGGTCGGCAGGTCGACGGCGACCGGTGCGCCGGAGCCGACGCTGAAGGATTCCTTGACCGCGGCGTCGGTCGTGTTGACCTCGACGGCGAGGGCGCCCGACAGCGTGACGTTCGGGACGTTCAGCGCCACGTTGCCCGTGATGCGGCCGGCGACGCCCGTGGGGGTCACCAGCAGGGCGGCCGTCCCGCCGCTGAGGGTGAGGACCGGCGTCGCGCCGCCGAGGGAGAGTGCCACGTCGGTCATCGCGAGGCGGACGGTGGTGCGGTCGAGATTGGCGCCCGACCCGCCGGGGACGCCGTCGGCGCCGTACGAGGTGGACTTCTCGATCGCCACGTTGCCGGACAGGGTCTGGCCGAGGATCGTCAGCACGAGCCCCGTGCCCTCGAACCGCAGGTACGGGCCGGCGGGCAGCGCCAGGGCGAGCGTGGTCGAGCCGAGGGCGACCGAGGCGTTCACGGACGCCGTCGTGGTGTTGATCGCCAGCGAGAGCGACCCGGTGAGCGACGTGCCGGCCGGCAGGGCGACGACGACGGTTCCGGACAGGCGCCCGGCCACGCCCGCCGCCGTGACGAGCAGGACGCCGCTGCCGCCGGTGAGCCGGACGCCGTACGTCCCGGTCCCGAGCGCCACGTCGACGTTCGCCAGCCCGAGGGTGGTCACGGGGGCGCCTGCCACCGTGGCCCGCTCGAGCAGGACGTCGGCGGTGAGCGACTGGCCGAGGACCTGCAGCGTCATCCCGAGCGCCTCGACGCGGACGTACGGGCCGGCCGGCAGGTCGAGGGTCAGCGTGGACCCGGCGACGACGACGCTGCGCTGCACCGGGGCGGCCGTGGTGTTGATGGCCACCGACAGGCCGGTGCCGAGCGAGACGCCGGGCACGCTGAGCGCCACGTCGGCCTCGAGGCGCCCGGCCAGCCCGGTGGCGCCGAGCACGAGGAGTCCCTCGCCGCCGGTCACGGACACCGCGCCGCCGAGCTCGAGCTCCACACCGGACGCCGCCACCACCACGTCGTCGCCGACGCGGCTGAACGCGAAGGTGCCGGTGAGGCTCTGGCCCGCGACGGCGAGAGTGGCGTCGGCGGCGACGAGTTCGGTCACGAGGGCGGGGGTGGCGAAGACGACCGGGACGCCGGCGTCCGGGCTGCCCGCGATCTCGAGGGTCTGGTTGATCGCCTGGCCCGTCGTGTTGACCCGCGCGGTGACGGTGCCGGTCAGGGTGACGCCGGCGACGCCGACGAGGCTGACGGTGCCCTCGGCGACCAGGGCGTGGGTGGAACCGATCTTCACCAGGCCGATCCGGCCGTTGGTGAGCAGGACGCCCATCGCGAGCGGGTTGGTCTCCCCCGTGCTGAGCTTGGCCGGGCCGCGACCGAGGAAGATCGTGAGGCCCTCGCCGGCGAACACCTCAGCGGCCTGGCCGTTGATCGTGGTCTCCTGGAAGGAGATGCTGCCCTCGATCGTGACGAAATCGGCGATGGTGAGGCTGAGGTTCGACAGCGAGACCTCGAACACGTTCCCCGTGGCGAACTTGACCACCAGCGTCCGGCCGCCGAGCTCGATCGAGCTGTCGACGGCGGCGCTCGTGGTGTTGATGCGCAGCAGCAGGTCGGCGCCGGCAGCGACCGGACCGGCGGCGAGGTTGGCCTTGCCGGACACGTACCCGGCGAGGCCGCCTGCGAGGAACACGAACGCGCCCTCGCCGTCGACCAGGGTGGCGGCGCCCTGGCCCAGAGTCACGCCGATCGTCACGTCGGTGGCGGCGACGACGGTCAGCGCCGAGCCGTCCGGCGCGGTGCCCTGCTGGAAGGCGAAGTTGCCCGAGAGCTCGGGGGTGCCGAGGTCGAGCTTCGCGCCGAGCGCGCGGACGCTGACGTACGGGCCGGCGGGGAGGTCGAGGACGGTCGGCGTCCCGGCCAGGACGAAGGTCTCGGTGACAGCGGTCGTGCCGGTGTTCACGTCGATGCGCAGCGAGCTGGCGACCAGCGTGATGCCGCCGGGCAGGTTCGCCGAGAACGAGGTGACGACGAGGCTGCCCGCGATGCCGGCGGGGCCGATGAGCAGCAGGCCGGTGGCGTCGACGATGTCGAGGATCGTCGTGGTGCCGGTCGTCAGCGTGAGCAGCGAGGTGGTGGCCCCGTCGGTGTTCGCGATGGCGACCTTGAGCACGGTGGCGCCGGCGGCGTCCGTGGTCTGCTCGAACACGACGTCGCCGTGGAGTTCCTGGCCACCAAGGACCAGGTCGACTCCGTCGGCCTCGACGCGCAGGTGGCGCGTCGAGGGGCGCGTGTCGAGGTCGACCGTGACGGCCGCGTCGAGCGCGACGCCCGGCACGGTGAACGCGACCGCGCCGGAGAAGCTGCCGTGGACGCCGCCGGGCTCGACCGTCAGGTCGGCCGTCGCACCGGTCACGCTGGCCACGCCGCCGCCGAGCGACAGCGCGGCGCCGGTGACCACGAGGTGCGTGGCGGCGCCCACGCGCTCGATCCCCAGGTCGCCGCTGATCCGCTGCCCGAGGACGTCCAGCGCGACGCCGGTGCCGGCGAGGCGCAGGTAGTCGGCGCCGGCGGTGCCGGCGGGCAGGGCGAGCAGCAGGTCGGCGCCGCCGACCGTCAGGACCCGGTTCACGAGGGTGGGGGTGGTGTTGAGCTGGAGGTCGAGGTCGCCGGTGAGGCTGACCCCGGGGATCGTCACGGCGATCGTCCCGGACACGGACGCGGCGAGCCCGGCCGAGGTGAACAGGACGGCGCCGCGGCCGTTCGTCAGCGAGGCGACGGTCTGGCCGCCCGCCGTGATCGCGAGGGTGAGGTTCGTGACGCCCGCGACGACGACGGCTGCGCCGGCGGAGTCGGTGGACTTCTCGAAGGCGAGGTCGGCGCTCAGGGTCTGGCCGCCGACGGAGATCCGCGCGCCGAGCGCCTCGACACGGAGGTACGGGCCGGCGGGCAGGTCGTCGACCGCGGCGATGCCGGTGTTGACGGCGAGCGCGACACTGGACAGGGCGACCTCGGGGAGGCCGATCGTGGTGACGGTCGCCGACAGCCGGCCGGCGACGCCGCCGGCGCCGATCACGAGGGAACCGTTGATCGCCGTGAGGCCGAGGAGGGTGGTGGCGCCGTCGGCGAGGGTCAGCGTGCCCCCGGCCAGCGTGAGGCGGGTGACGGGGTTGCCGCTGTCGGTGCGGCGCTCGATGTCGAGCTGCTGGGCGGTGATGGTCTGGCCGGCGACGGTGACGCCGACGTTGCTCGCGGTGAGCCGCAGGTACGGGCCGGCGGGGAGCGTGGCGTCCAGCGTGGTGCCGTCCGCGTCGAAGGTGACCTGCGCGGCGGTGGTGTTGATGGCGAGCCGGACGCCGGCGCCCAGGGCCACGCCGGGCAGTGCAACGGCGAACGTGCCCGACACGACCGCGGCGACGCCCGCGTTGGTCAGGTGGAACTCGCCCGAACCGTTGCGCAGCGACAGCAGCTCGGTGCCGCCGTCGGTGAGCACGAGTTCGACGTTGGCGGCCGTGATCGTCATGCCGGTGGTGGTCCTCGCGAACGACAGGTCGGCGGCGAACGTCTGGCCCAGGACGCCGACCTGCAGGCCTACGCCGGCCACCGAGACGAACGGTGTGGCGATGCTGCCGGTCTCGTCGGGGGTGCCTGCCGTGCCGTCGGTGAAGGCGAGGACGACGTCGCCGGAGCCGTCGCCGAAGGCGATCGTCTGCGAGACGGCGTCCCCGGTCTGGTTCATCCGCGCGCGCACCTGGCCGGCGAGGGTGACGCTCGCGAAGCCGACCAGTTCGACCGTGCCGCGCAGGTCGAGGGCGAAGGCCTCGCCGATCTTCACGAACCCGACGACGGCGTCCGTGACGAGCAGGCCACGCGCGAGCGGGTTGCGGTTGCCGTCCACCGTGGTCAGCGGCCCGTCGCCCACGAACACGGTGAGGTTGCGACCGGCGAAGCTGGTCGGCGTGGCGGCGAAGTCGCCCTCGATGGTCACGAAGTCCCCGATGGTGAGCGTGCCGCCGGTGATCGCGATGCTGAACGTCTGGTCGCCGGAGGCGAAGGTGACGGGCAGGTCCTCGCCGCCGACGGAGACGACGGTGTCGAGGGGCTCGCCCGTGGTGTTGACGCGCAGGAGGACGCTGGCGCCGCCGGTGAGGCCGAGCGACGGCAGGGCGGCGCTGAGGTCGCCGGAGACGAAGCCGGCCAGGCCGGTGCTGGTGACGATGAGGACGCCGGTCGCGTTGGTGATCGAGCCGCCCGCCGCGATGGTGGCCGACCCTCCGGTCAGGGCGATGATCGTCGTGGCCTCCCCGCCGGCGGGGGCGGAGCGCTGGAACGCGAACGAGCCGGTGAGCGAGCCGAGGGTGCCGACGGTGAGCGTGGCGGGGCCGGTGGTGCCGACGAGCACCCGCACGTAGGGGCCTGCCGGCAGGGTCACGCCGGCGCCGAGCACGACCGGGGTGGGACGCGTGTTGACCTCGACCCGGAAGGTGAGGTCGGTCAACGCCAAGGGGGACGGCAGGGTGATGGCGGGCGTCAGCGACAGGGACCCGGCGATGCCGTCGGGCGCGATGACCAAGGAGCCGGAACCGGAGGTGACATGCAGGAAGGTGCCCACCCAGAAGTCGATGGCCCCCAGGGTCACGGTGACGACCGAGCCGCCGCCGGCCGCGGCTGTCCGTTCGAGAGTGACGTCGGCCTTGATCAGCTGGCCGGCGATGGTGAGGTCGAGCCCGACGCCCCCGATGCTGACGTGGCCGTTCTCGGTGGTGTCGATCTGCGCCGACACGTTGCCGGTCAGCGTGACGCCGGGGACCGCGAACGCGACCGTGCCGGTGAACGACCCGGAGAGCCCCTCTGGGGCGAGCGTCAGGGACGCCGTCGCGCCCGAGATTGACGCGAGTCCGCCGGCGAGCGAGAGGGTGGCGTCGGTGAGGGTGACGTTGGTGATGGCGCCCGACCGCTCGACGGTGAGGTTGCCGCTCAGCTGCTGACCCAGCACGTCGAGGGTGACGGCGGTGCCGGTGACGCGGAACCAGCCGGCTTGCGTGTCGACCCCGACGGCCAAGGTGCCCGAGACCGACACGCCGGGGACGGTGATCGCGATCGTGCCGCCGAGCGCGCCGGTGACGTGCCCGCCGGCCAGCGTGAGCGTGCCGGCGCCGTCGG
Organism: Propioniciclava sp. LT432; assembly: GCF_059515965.1. Classification (NCBI taxonomy): domain Bacteria; kingdom Bacillati; phylum Actinomycetota; class Actinomycetes; order Propionibacteriales; family Propionibacteriaceae; genus Propioniciclava; species Propioniciclava sp. LT432. The sequence goes on from NZ_JCAKNE010000014.1 coordinate 68,747, forward strand.
TGAGCCGGACGACCGGGTCGGTCGCCGGGACGAGCAGGGTTGCGTTGGCCACGGTGACCGTGAGGCCCGAGGTGGCGTTCTCGAAGGCGACGTCCGCGCGCAGGGTGAGGGCGCCGATCGTGAGCGTTGCGCCCGCGACCGCGACGCGGAGGTGGCCGGCGGCGGTGTCGACCTGCACCGACAGGGCCGCACTGAGCGTGAACTGCGCGGGGGCGGTGGTCACGGTGGCGGCGAAGCTGCCCGCGACCCCGGCCGGGGTGGCGGTGAGCGAGCCGTTGACGGAGCCGAGCACGAACGCGCCCGAGCCGAGGTTGATCGTGCCGCCGCTCACCGACACGGTGGTGGTGTCGCCGCGCCGCTCGACCGTGAAGGTGCCGCTGACCTGCTGGCCGGCCATGGTGAGGGTGATGCCCGTGCCGGTGAGCTTCACGAACCCGCCGGACGCCCTGGTGTCGATACCCAGGCCGAACGTGCCGGTGGTCAGCGAGACCCCGGGCAGGTCCAGGGTGACGTCACCCGAGACCGAGCCGAAGACCCCGGCGTCCGACATCGTCAGGCTGAGGACGCCGGTGTCCAGCGACGCGACCGGGGAGCTGGCCCCGTCCGGCACGATCGCGAACGTGACGCCGGTGGCGGCGACGGTGAGTCCACCGGCCGCGGGCCGGGTGAACGTGAAGGCGCCGGCCAAAGTCTGGCCGTACACGGCGAGGTCGAGGGTGCCCGCGATCGCGACGAACGGCGTCCCTGCACTCCCCTCCTCGCCGGTGCCGAAGGTGACTGCGACCGGGTCGCTGCCGGGGACGGGAAGCGACGCGCTCTGGGTGGCGCCCGTGTCGTTGTACCGGACGCCGAGGGTCCCCGCCAGCGTGACGCCCGGCACGCCGAGCAGCTGGACGGTGCCGGACGCCGACAACGCGTGGGTGTACGGGGCGGTGGCACCGACACGGACGACGCCGACGGTCGCGCCGGTGACCAGCAGGCCGCGGGCCAGCGGGTTGATCGAGCCGTCGGCGAGCCACGCCGGGCCGTCACCGACGAAGAGGCTGAGGCCGGTGCCCGCGAAGGTGCCCGTGCCGGGATCGATGGTGATCGACCCGCGGATCGTGATCGGGCCGAGGGTCAGCGCGACATCGGCGAGGCTGAGGACGAAGGCCTGGTCGTCCGCGAAGGTGACCGCGACCTCGCGGCCGTCGAGCAGCACGGTGCGGCTGAACGCCCCGCCGGTGGTGTTGAACCGCACGGCGGCGGCTGTGCCGCTGACGGGCGAGGCAGCCGGGCCGGCCGTCCCGGTCAGGTGGCCGGCGGCGCCGCCCGTCCCCGACAGCACGAGCACGCCGGACGCCGAGGTGAGCAGCGCTGACGACGCACCGGCCACGGTCGCGCTCATGCCCGTGACGCCGAGGACCACCACGGCCGTGCCGTCGGTGCCGACCTGGCGCTCGACGAAGGCCCCGCCGTCGGTCAGGGTGGCGACGCCGTCGATTGTGACCGTCGCGGCCGCCACGGTGACCCGGACGTACGGCCCGGCGGGCAGGCCGGCCGCGGCGGTGGGGCGGGTGTTGACCTGGACCGTGACCGCGGTGCCGGTCAGGGCGACGAAGCCGGTGGCACTCGCGGTGGCGCTGATCGTGCCCGCGACCCCGGCCGCTTCGATGGCCACAGTGCCGGTGCCGCCGGTGAGCGTGAGCGTCTGCGTGGGGGTGGCCTCCGGGCCGATCGCCATCGTCAAGGTGGCGGCGTCGAAGGCGACCGCGAGCGCGTTGCCGGTCCGGGTCAGCGTCACCGTGCCGCCGAGTGACTGGCCGGCGATCGTGGCGGACGCCGTCCCGGCGGCCTGCAGGACGCCGGCCGTGACGGTTGCCCCGCCGAGGGTGACGTCGGCGTCCGTACCGTTGTAGCCCAGCGTCCAGCCAGTGCCGATGAGGCTGACGGCCGGGACGCCGGTGAGCGCGACGGTCGCGCCGGCGATCCGCAGGGCGACCCCGCCGTCGTCCTGGATCGCCAGGTCGAGGTCGGTGGCCGTGAGGGTGAGCGCCGGGCCGCCGGGGACGGCGAGCGTGGCGGTGACCGCGGACGCCGCGACCTCCAGCCGGCTGGTGTCGGGGTCGGGGACCGTGTCCTCGGTCTGGGTGAGCGTGGCAGTCGCGGCGGCGATGGTGAGGCCGTCCCCGACGTTCAGCTCGAGGTCGGCCAGGGTGATGAGGACGAACGTCCCGTCGGCCAGAGAGGCGTTGTTGGTCAGCGTGTACTTGCCGGTCAGCGTCGCCCGGCCGGCGACGACGCGGGCGCCGACGACGAGGTTGATGCGCAGCAGGCCGGTGAGGGTCACCTCGCCGTCGTAGGGTCCTTCGTACGGAGCGGTCGCGTCGAGGGCCGGGAACGAGATCGTGGGCGACTCAAGCACCACGATGCCGAGGTCGATGTTGCCGAGGGTCTCGGTGCGGGCTTGGCCGAGGTACTGCTGGAGCAGCGGGACGATCGCGCCGATGAACCCGACGAGCGGGGAGCCGGTGAGGTATTCGCTGAAGTGGGCCAGAGCGGCGGAGACGGTGCCGGCGGCGTCGTCCCGCGTGGTGGCCTGGGCCTCGAGGGTCCCGTCCGGGGCGAGGTAGTAGACGCTCGACGCACCGACCGGGCCGGCGACACGGAGGGTGAGCACCGGCGCGACCGCGAAGGTGGTGATCTCGGCACCGGTGCGGGCGTCCCAGGCGCGCAGGTCGTACACGGCCGACGTGGCGAGCAGGCCCGGGATGCCGCGCGGCGTGACGGTGATCGTGACCCAGGCATCCGCGGGGAGCGAACCCGGCGCGAAGGTGAGGATCGCGCCGGCCGCGGTGAGGGTCCCGCCGAGGGCCGCGGTGACGAGGGTTGCGCCGACGGGTGGGGTGAAGGCTGTGGTGCCGAGGGGGGCGGGTGCCGGAGCCGGGGGCTCGACGGCGGGAGTGCTGGGGACCGGAGCGAACTGCTCGACGGTGGCGGTGCGGGTGACGAGGTTGACGGCTGTCGAGCCGTGGGGTGCGGAGCTGACGGAGGCGGTGGAGTTGGCATCATCCGCCGGCGGGCCACGTCCAGCCCGAACTGTGAGGTCGCCCTCGGCGAAGACCGGGGAGTTGACCTGCACGAGGCTGCTGAACCGGGCCAGGTTGATCGCGAGCGCCGGCGCCGTGGTGGCGAGGACGTTGCCACCGGCGTTGGCCGCTGCGACGCCGGCGCTGACCGCGAGCAGGCTCGCGGGTCCATTCGAGGACAGCGGGGCACCGGTCGGGACGAGCACCGACACCTGGGCGGTGAGCGCGTTGACCGCGATCACGGCCAGCGGACGGGCACCCGCGACGAGGGCGGGGGCGTCCGTCGCAGGTGCGTCGGCAAGACCGGCGGACAGGGCGTCCGCCGCGAGCAGCGCGGCCGAGAGCGATGACGCGGGCAGCGTGGCCGCGGGAACGATGGCCGCGCTGGCGTCCGCGAAGGAGCGTGAGGTGCCGGTCGCCGTGATGCGGAGGCTGCCGGCGTTGACCGAGCGCAGCACCCGAGCGTCCACCCGGTGCACCCCGATCACCAGTGCCAGGCCGGACGCCGAGGCGTCGGCCTTTGCTTGCTGCACGGCCTCGGCGGCGAAGGAGCCCGTGAGTGTCAAAGCTGACCCGGAGCCGAGGCTGGCGTCCGTCGTCACCGACGACACCAGCAGGGCCGAACCGGGCGCGCCGTCGGCGTGGCTGGACGCGACGTCCGTCGAGGTGGCGTTGATCGCGAGGTCGGTCGCGGTGAGGACCGGGGCACCGTCGAGGGCCGCCTGCGAACCGGTGCTCGAGACCAGCGCCGCCAAGCCCGCCTGGCCCGCACCGTCGGCCGTGACGTGCGCGTCGTCGGTGGAGGCGGAGGCGATGGACAGCGTGGCGGCGGTGAGGGTCCCCTCGCCCGAGACCGACGCCAGCGTCCGGCCGTCGAGACGGCCGAGGGCCAGGCTGCCGGCGGCCGGGGCGATCGCCCCGACGGCGGCGGCGTGCGTGGGCTCGAGGATGCCGAGGGCGTCCGCGGCGAGGGCGCCACCCTGGCCGGACGCCGTGACCGTGAGCGAGCCGTCGGCCGTTGCGGCGACCCGCACGTCGGACGCGGTGATGGACGCGGACGGTCCGCCCACGACCTGCGCGCGGGTCTGGCGGTCAACGGTGGCGGTCGCGAGGCCGGCACCCGCAGCGGCGATCGCGACGACGTGGGTCTTGTTGTGCGCGGTCACCGAGAGGACGCCCGGGGTCCGGATCGTGGTCACACCCTCGATGAGGGTTGCCGCGGAGCTGGCCAGCGTCACGGCTGCCACGGCCGCGTCCAGGGCGCCCGTCGATCCACCGGTCGCCGTGACGGCACCGGCGGCGTCCGAGGAGGCGCTCAGCGTGATGGGGCCGGAGGCCTCGATGCGCGAGTCGCGGACGACGACGGACGCGGACGACGTCCCCTTCGCCACGCTGTCTCCGGACGCCCGGGTCACGGCTTCGGCGGCCAGGGTGACGGGTCCGCCCAGCAGGGTCGCGCCGTCGACTTGGACGGACGCCGACGCACCGTCCGTGCGGTCGTCGGTGGCCAGCAACGTGATGGCGCCCGATCGGTCCGCGCCGCGGGTGTCGACCGTGGTGCCCTCGGCCACCCGGATGGTGCGAGCGTGGATGGTGAGATGGGCACCGGTGTCGGTGAACCGGATCTCACCCGTCAGCGTGACGGCGCCGTCGCCGGCCTCGAGCACGGCCGCCAGCCTCGGGGCCGCGAAGGAGAGCGTCGTGCGGAGTCCGCCGAGCAGCAGGTGGGCCAGCCGCGAGGCGTCGGATCCGAGCACCAAGGGGGTGCCGTTCCCGATCACCGTGAGGCTGGCGTGCGAACCGTCGACCACCACGTCGACCGGGGACTCGTCGCCCAGGCCGCGCAGGTCGACCGTCACGGCGGACGCCGCCGAGCCGCCCCGCACGAGGACCGACACGACTCCGGTGGCCGGCGTCGTCACGGTGGTGTCGGCGGTGGCGTAGACGAGGTGGCCGATCGCACTGTCGTAGCGGACCGTGCCCGCGTCCGTGGTCCCGGCCGGCAGGACGAGGGTCGCGGTGGAGCCGCTCACCTGCCAGACGGGGACAACCGGATCAGGGACCACTGAGGGGTCGGGTGACGTGGCGTCCTGCACGACCGGCTGGGGCACCGACTCGGTCGCGGACGTGGCCTCGGCCGACACGGCCGTGCTCGTCGACTGCGTCGCGGGCTCGGTGGCCGTGGGCTCGGTGGCCACAGGTTCGGACGCCACGGGCTCGGACGCCGCAGGCTCAACCGCGGCAGGCTCGGTGGCCACAGGCTCGGACGCCGCCGGCTCAACCGCAGCAGGCTCGGTGGCCACAGGCTCGGACGCCGCCGGCTCAACCGCAGCAGGCTCGGTGGCCACAGGCTCGGACCCCGCAGGCTCGGACGCCGCAGGCTCGGACGCCGCAGGCTTCGTCGCAACCGGTTCCGGCTGCGGGAGCAGCGAGGCGCTCACGCCGTGGGACTCCCCCGACGTGAGCGTGTCGTTCATCAGCCCGGAACCGGTGTGGTCCAGGCCCACGGCATGGCCGACCTCGTGGCGCACCACCGTGATCAGGCTCATGGCGGACCAGCCCCACCCGGCCGCGTCGACGTCGATCTGGATCGACTTGCCGGAGGTGAGGCCCAGCTTGGTCCCGGAGAGGTCGGCGACGGAGGCACTGACGCCGGCCGTGTCGGCACCGGCCGCGGCCCATTCGGACTTCGCCCGGGCCAGGGCCGAGGCCAGTTCGGCGGAGCTGAGTTCGTCGCCGACGACCGGGGTCTCGGGCAGGCTCGCAGCGGACATCGCGTCGCCCGCTTCGGTGGGCGTCTCGGCGGCCGCGCTGGGGGGCGACGTCACGACGGACACCTGGTCGTCACCCGAGATGCTGGCGTTCCCGCCGTCGGCCATGGGGCACGAGATGGACGCCTGCGTCCCGTTGGTGCCGCCGACCGTGGTGCACTGGCTCGTGGAGAGTGCCTTGGCCAGAGCGGCCAAGGCTTCCTGCAGCCTGGCGTCCGCATCGGCCTGCGCCTGCTGGACGGCCCGGGCCTGCCGGTCCGCCTCGGTCTCCTGGACACGCGCCTGCTGAACTCCCGTCGTCTTGACCCGGGTCGTCTGGACCTTGGCCTGCTGGGCGGCGCGCTGCTTCTGGACCTGCGCGGACTGGGCCGCCTGCTGTCGGGCGCGCTCGGCCCGACGCGCCTCCGCCTCCTGGGCGGCCAGCACGCGGTCGAGTTCTGCTCGCGCCTCGGACGCCGGAAGCACCTGGAGCGCGAGTGCCTCCGCGTCCCTCAGGACGATGGGGGTGGGCACGAACGGCGCCTCGGGCGTGACGGTAGCCGGCGCGGCCTGGCTGGGCGGCGCCGGAGGGTTCGTCGTACTGGCCACGGCCCGTCCGGCACCGAACAGGATCATCCCGATGGTGAGCGCGAAGGAGATCAGGAGTGCAAGACCCTTCCGCACGCGTCGGGGGCGCAACACGGGCAGGACACCGCGACCGGTGCTCTGTTCCGAGTGCAGCCTGACCATGGTGGGGCGCTCCGACCTGACGGGGGGCATGGGGGTGTTGCCTTCCCAAACAGTGTCACGCGCGAAGATCGCCGGTAAATGGCCCGCAATGAACTACAAGTGTGTTTTTCCCCCGCGACTCTTCTCAGGTTGCCATGAGGTTTCCATCAAGAAACGAGTCGCTGTCGAGGCACGTGCCACCCCGTCCGCGGAGCGAGATCCTCAGCCGCCCGAGGGCAGCGCCCGAGGCGAGCGCGAGCGCACGGTACGGCCCAGGTGCACCGTCCCGTAGCCGGCGGTGAAGGTGCGCGGCATGCTCCCCTCCTCGCGATCCTGAGAAATCTGGATGATCTCGACCAGTCGCGCGATCTGCCCGTGGGCGTCGTCCAGCTGCTCCTCGAGGTCCAGGATCCTCCGGATCCCCTCCAGGTTGATGCCCTCCTCCTGCGAGAGCACCTGGATGTGGCGCAGCCGGGCGACGTCGCGCAGCGTGTACCGACGCCCCCGGCCCTTGGCTCGCTGGGGCACCACCAGACCGAGGCGGTCGTAGCCACGCAGGGTCTGCGGGTGCATCTCGGCCAATCGCGCCGCGACGGTGACCGTGAACAGCGGGGCGTCCACGTCCATGCGCGCGGGCAGGAAGTCCGACATGTCACTCATCCGAACAGGCCGGCACGCGGGTTTCCGGCGCCCACCGCGTCCGAGTAGCGCTTGAGGGCGTCCGTCGCCGTCGCGGACAAGGTCGGCGGAACCTCGACGTTCACCGTCACCAGCAGGTCACCGGAATCACCGTTGGCCTTGCGGACGCCCTTGCCGCGGACCCTGAACGTCCGTCCGTTCGGCGTTCCCGCCGGGACGCGCAGGCGCACCCGCGGCCCGTTGAGGGTGGGCACCTCGATGTCGGCGCCCAGTGCGGCCTCGACGAAAGTCACGGGCACGTCGAGCGTCAGGTTGTCACCCTTGCGACCGAACAACTTGTGCGGACGCACGTTGACCAACACGTACAGGTCACCCGCAGCGCCCCCGTTCTCGCCTGCGCCACCCTTGCCCTTGATGCGGATGCGCTGCCCATCGGTGACCCCGGCGGGCACACGGACCTGCATGGTCTTGGTCGAGCGGGCCCGGCCCGAACCGCTGCAGTCGGGGCAGGGATCCTCGACGATCAGGCCGCGCCCACGGCAATCCGGGCACGGCTCGGCGATCGCGAAGCCGGACGACGTCTGAGTCTCCCTCATGCCCGAGCCCTGGCACGTCGGACAGACCTTCGGGACCGTCCCGGCCCTCGCCCCGGTCCCCCGGCACGAGGGACAGGGGGCGTCCGACACCGTCTGCATCGAGACGGTCGTCCCCTCAACGGCCTGGGTGAAGTCGATGGTGACCTCACCCTCGATGTCGGTGCCGCGGCGCGGGTTGCGGGTCGAACGGCGCGACGTGGTGCCGCCGAACAGCCCCCCGAACAGGTCGGAGATGTTCTGGTCGCCGGCGGTCGCGTTGCGGAAGAGGTCCTCCATGGAGGGACCGGTCGAGGACCCGTAGCTCCCGGGGCGGGTCCCACCCGCGCCCGGGAAGCGGAAGCCGCTGCCGAACAGCGACCGCTGCTCGTCGTACTCCTTGCGCTTCTTCGGGTCCGAGAGCACGGAGTTGGCCTCGGACGCCTCCTTGAACTTGGCCTCCGCCTTGGCGTTCCCGGGGTTCTGGTCGGGGTGGTTCTCGCGCGCGATCTTGCGGAACGCCTTCTTGATCTCATCGGGCTTGGCGTCCTTGGAGACGCCCAGGACCTTGTAGTAGTCCTTCTCAAGCCAGTCCTTGGTGCTCATTGGCGCCTCCTCTCAATCGTTGCGAACAGTGCTGGTGGTCAGTTGGGGTCGGCCACGCCGACACGCGCCGGACGGATGATCCGGTCGCCCAACTGGATGCCCTTCTGCATGACGGCCGAGATGACCGTCGACGTGTGGTCCCCCTCCATCGGCATGTGCATCAGGGCCTCGTGGAGGTGGGGGTCGAACTCCTCGCCCACCTCGCCGTACACGACCAGGCCGTGCTTGGCGAACACCTTCTGCAGCGCTTCGACGACGAGGGCGAAGCCGCCGTCGAGTTCCTCGTGCTGTCGCGCGGCTTCGATGGCGTCCACCACGGGAAGCAGGTCCTGGACGACCGACTCGACGCCGCGGAGGCGCGCCACGTCGCGGTCGCGGTCGACGCGCCGCTTGTAGTTCACGTACTCGGCGTGCAGGCGCTGCAGGTCTGCGGTCCGCTCGGACAGCTCGGCCTCGAGCTCGGCCTCACGGCCGGACGCGCTCGGTACCGCGCCCTCGCCGGGCGTCGGCGTCGCACCCTCCTCGGGGGCGGGAGCGGCATCGTCCAGGGCGGACGGGTCGTCCGGCACCTCGATCGGGGCCTCGGGGCCGTCCTCCATGGGCTCGTCCTCGGGGACGAACTCGTCGGATCCGTTGCTCACGTCATCTCCTCCTCATGCGGACGGGCCGGCTGGGCGGCCCCATCGGAGCCTACCCAGCCGACCCACCGCGTCACTTGTCGTCGTTCTCGTCGTCGACGATCTCGGCGTCCACGACGTCGTCATCGCCCGCGGCCGAGCCACCCTGGGGTGCGTCCTCCTGCGTGTAGGCCTGGTCGTCGCCGGATGCCTGCTGCTTGGCCTGGGCGGCGGCGTACATGGCCTGCCCCATGGCGGACGCCTTCTCGTTGAGGTCGTCCATGGCCTGCTTGACCTCGTCGTCGTTGTCGGTGCCCTTCAGGGCCTCCTTCAACTTGTCGAGCGACTCCCGGACGGGGGCCTTCACGTCGTCGCCGATGGTCTCCTCGTTGTCCTTGAGGAGCTTCTCGGTGCGGAACGCCAGCGCGTCCGCCTCGTTGCGCATCTCGACGGACTCGCGACGCTTCCGGTCCTCCTCGGCGTGGGCCTCGGCGTCCTTCATCATGCGGTCGATGTCGTCCTTGCCGAGGGCGGAGCCGCCCGTGACGGTCATGGACTGCTCCTTGGAGGTGGCCATGTCCTTGGCGTTGACGTGCACGATGCCGTTGGCGTCGATGTCGAAGGTGACCTCGATCTGCGGCACGCCGCGCGGGGCGGGCATCAGGCCGGTCAGCTCGAAGTTGCCGAGCGACTTGTTGTCACGGGCGAAGTCACGCTCACCCTGGTACACCTGGATCATCACCGAGGGCTGGTTGTCCTCGGCCGTGGTGAACACCTCGGAACGCTTGGTCGGGATCGTGGTGTTGCGCTCGATGATCTTCGTCATCACGCCACCCTTGGTCTCGATGCCGAGGCTCAGCGGGGTCACGTCGAGCAGCAGGACGTCCTTCACCTCGCCCTTCAGCACGCCGGCCTGCAGCGAGGCGCCCAGGGCGACGACCTCGTCCGGGTTGACACCCTTGTGGGGCTCCTTGCCACCCGTCAGCTCCTTGACCAGGTCGACGACGGCGGGCATGCGGGTCGACCCACCGACGAGGATGACGTGGTCGATCTTGCCGACCGTGGTGTTGGCGTCCTTGATCACGTTGTTGAACGGTGCGCGGCAACGGTCCAGCAGGTCCTGGGTCATGCGCTGGAACTCGGCGCGGGTGAGCCGCTCGTCCAGGTGCAGGGGGCCGTCGGCGCCCGCGGTGATGTACGGCAGGTTGATGTGGGTCTCCTGCGCGGCGCTCAGCTCGATCTTGGCGCGCTCAGCGGCCTCCTGGAGGCGCTGCTTGGCCATCTTGTCCTTGGACAGGTCGATGCCGTGCGCGTTCTTGAACTGCGTGGCGAGCCAGTCGACGATGCGCTGGTCCCAGTCGTCGCCGCCGAGGCGGTTGTCGCCCTTGGTGGCCTTGACCTCGAAGACGCCGTCGGCGATCTCCATCAGGGACACGTCGAACGTGCCACCACCGAGGTCGAAGACGAGGATGGTCTGCTCGACGTCACCCTTGTCGAGGCCGTACGCCAGCGCGGCGGCGGTCGGCTCGTTGATGATGCGGTCGACGGTCAGGCCCGCGATCTCGCCGGCCTCCTTGGTTGCCTGGCGCTCGGCATCGCCGAAGTAGGCCGGGACGGTGATGACCGCGTTGGTGACGGTCTCACCGAGGTAGGCCTCGGCGTCCCGCTTCAGCTTCTGCAGCACGCGCGCGGAGATCTCCTGCGGCGTGTACTTCTTGGAGTCGATGTCGATGCTCCAGTTGGTGCCCATGTGGCGCTTGACCGAGCGGACCGTCCGGTCGACGTTGGTCACCGCCTGACGCTTGGCGACCTCGCCGACGAGAACCTCGCCGTTCTTGGCGAAAGCAACGACCGACGGCGTCGTGCGGGCGCCCTCGGCGTTGGGGATGACAGTGGGCTCGCCGCCCTCGAGGACGGCGACGACAGAGTTGGTGGTGCCGAGGTCGATACCGACTGCACGGGCCATGGTGATTTCCTCCGTTGGTCTATGGTGACTTCAGTTGTTGAGCCTAGCACGCTCAATCTGAAAGTTGAGTTCACCTGACTCAACTCCGGGCAGCTTCAGGGTATTCCCGGCGCCCGAGACGGACCGAGACGGACGAAGCCGGCCAGCAGTCGCTGGCCGGCTCCACCGACTCGACGCGAGGATCAGGCCGTCGCGTGCCCGTAGGTGTCGATGAACTTCTCCACCAGCTCGCGAGCCTCGCGGTCCTCGATCTGCACCGGCGGGTGCTTGCTGAAGTAGGCGGCCGGCTCGACGATGGCACCGGACAGGCCGGCGTCCAGCGCCAGCTTGCAGCAGCGGATCGAGTCGATCGCCACGCCGGCCGAGTTCGGCGAGTCCTCCACCGACAGGCGCAGCTCCAGGTTCATCGGCACGTCGCCGAAGTGCGTCGACTCGATGCGCAGGAAGCAGACCTTGTTGTCCTTCTGCCACGGCACGTAGTCGGACGGCCCGACGTGGATGTCGTAGGGGTCGATGTGCTGACCGCGCGCCTCGATCATCGACGTGACGGCCTCGGTCTTGGAGGTCTTCTTGTCGGCCAGGCGCTCCCGCTCCAGCATGTTCAGGAAGTCGGTGTTGCCGCCGGTGTTCAGCTGGTAGGTGTGCTTGATCTGCATACCCCGGTCCAGGAACAGGTTCGTGAGCGTGCGGTGCACGATCGTGGCGCCCACCTGCGCCTTGATGTCGTCGCCGACGACCGGCAGGCCGGCGTCCGCGAACTTCTGCGCCCACTCCTCGTTCGACGCGATGAACACCGGGATGGCGTTCACGAAGCCGCAACCGGCCTCGATGGCGGCGTTGGCGTAGAACTCCGTGGCCTGCTGCGAGCCGACCGGCAGGTAGTTCACGACGATCTCGGCACCGGACGCCTTGAGCGCGGCTACCACGTCGACGGGCTCGTCGGCCTCGTCGACCGGCACGACGTCGGCGGTGTACTTGTTGACGCCGTCCAGCACCGGACCACGCTGCACCACGACGCCGGTGTGGGGCACCTGGGCGAACACCGTGGTGTTGTTGGGCTCGGCGTAGATCGCCTCCGCCACGTCACGACCGACCTTGGCGCTGTTGACGTCGAACGCGGCGACGATTTCGATGTCGCGGACGTGGTAGCCGCCGAAGTTGGCGTGCATGAGCCCCGGGATGAAGGCGTCGTCCGCGGCGTCCTTGTAGTACTCGATGCCCTGGATCAACGAACTCGCGCAGTTGCCCACGCCCACCACGGCCAGCTTGATGGTGCGAACACCCATCGGTCTCCCGCCCCCTTGATTCTTCTGTTGTGTCTTCGGCGCGCGTGGCAGACTGCCCGCGTGCTCCGGTCTGACGAAATTTCCCGCCTCGTGGTGAACACCTGCGACGAGGTTGTTATTCCACGCTTCCGTCACCTCGCTGCGGACGAGGTCGCAGAGAAGTCACCCGGAGACCTCGTCACGGTGGCCGACCGCCTGGCCGAGGAGGTGCTGACGGACACGCTGACGAGGTGGTTCCCGGACGCGACGGTCATCGGCGAGGAGGCGGTCGCCGCGGACCCCTCCCTCGTGCAGCGCATCGACGACGGGCTCGTGTGGCTCATCGACCCGGTCGACGGCACGGGCAACTTCGTCGCGGGCAACGACGAGTTCGGCATGCTGCTGACCGAACTGGTCGACGGAGACCCCGTCCGATCGTGGATCTGGCGCGCGGGCGTCCGTCAGATGCTGGTCGCCGAGCGCGGCGCTGGCGTCCGGGTGGACGGCGAGCCGCTCGCCCCGCCGACCCCGGCGCGCGACCTGCTGGTCGGCGGCGTGGCCGGCGAGTACGCCCACCTGCGCGGACCCGGCCTGGCCGAGCCCTGGCCGATGACGGGCAGCTGCACCGGCGACTACCCGGCGATCGCGCTGGGTCAGCGCGACTACCTGATCCACAACGGCCGGCACCCGTGGGACCACTGGCCCGGCATCCTGGTGCTGGAGGAGTTGGGCGGCGTCGTGCGGTTCCTCGACGGGACGCCCTACGCCACAGCCTCCGCCTCGCCCGAGAAGCTCCTCGCGGCCCGGAGCCCCCAGGTGTGGGAGGCCGTCGCGTCCGCCGCGGGCACCCTGCCGCGCCTGCGGGGCGTCACCCTCTGAGCGCCGGGACGAGCGACAACAACCCCTCGATGACCATCGCCACCGCGATGGACGCGATGATCATGCCCATCAGCCGGGTCATGATGACCCGCAGCGTGTGGGACATGCGGGAGCCGATCACCGGAGCGAACCACAGCACCACCAGCAGCAACGCCAGGACGGACGCCGCGGCCACCACCACGGCGAGGTGACCCGCGACGTCGCGCGCCTGCCCCGTGAACACGATCAACGACGTGATCGTCCCCGGCCCGAGGAGCATGGGGAAGGTCAGGGGGTAGAACGACACATCGGACGCCGCCTCCGCAACCGCGTCCCCCTGCGCGACGCCGGTGTGGAGCGCACCGCGTCCGGGGACGGGCTCGTCCCCACCGGTGCTGGGGTGCAACGCACGCGCGCGCATGCGCGCCTTCTCCTGGGGCGTCCCCTCGTGGGCGGCGCTGCCACCGTTCAGCATGGTCAGGCCGATCATGGCCAGGACGACCCCTCCGGCGACCCGGAAGTGGTCCACCGAGATGCCGAAGAACCCCAGGATCGCGGTGCCGCTCGCCATGACCACTGCGGCCATGACGAGGCTGTACAGCACGACCCGCACCACGGTGCGGCGCTGGCTCGCGTGGTCCATGCCATGCGTGAGCGCGAGGAACGTCGGCAGCACCACGAACGGATTCATGACCGCGAAGAGCGCGCCGAAGGCACGCACGAGCAGGGGGACGTCCACGCCGGAATCCTCGCACCGGCGGCCCCCGGGCCCCGCATCGGCGGAGGGATTACCTCTTCACTCGCGTCAGCGCCGGTCAGGACGCGCTGGGCCGCAGTTGTACCTGGACCCGGTCGAGGTTGCGCACCTGCTCGCGGAGGGCGTCCTCAACCCGCCGGGCCACGGCGTCCGCCTCGGCCAGGGACAGCTCGGCCCCGGCGTGGACCGTGGCGTCCCCCTCCATCCGGTGACCGACCCACCGGGCGCGCACCTGCTGGACCTCGGTGACCCCGTCGACTCCGGCGGCGGCCCGGGTCATGCGGTCGATGATGGCGGGATCGACGCCGTCCATCAGCCGGCGCACGATGATGACGAGCGAGTTGATCAGGATTCCCGAGATGGCGACAGCGATGAGGAGTCCGGCCACGGCGTCCGCGCCGGGGAAGCCGAGCCAGACGCCGACCACGCCCGCGATGACCGCCAGCGACGTGAAGCCGTCGGCGCGTGCGTGCTGGCCCTCGGCGATGAGGGCGGCCGACCCGATGCGCCGGCCCGTGCGGATGCGGTACTCCGCCACGATCTCGTTGCCCAGGAAGCCGATGATGCCGGCCGCGAAGACCCAGCCGAGGTTGGTCAGCGGGCGCGGGTTGAGCAGCGCATCGATCGACTCGACGACGATCAGGACGATCGAGGCGACGATGACCACGGTGATGAAGAGCCCGACGAGGTCTTCCGCGCGTCGGTAACCGTAGGGGTAGCGCTTGGTGGGCTTCCGGCGTCCGATCTGGAAGGCCATGATCAACGGGATCGTCGTGGCCGCGTGGCCGAGGTTGTGGATCGTGTCGGCCAACAGGGCGATCGAGCCCGACAGCCAGACGATGACGATCTGCAGGAGAGCTGTCGCCATCATGCCGGCCAGGCCGATCCACGCGGTCCGGATGCCGTCGCGGGTGGATTCCTCGGCCGTCTGGATGGCGTCCACCGAGTCGTGGGCGTGCGGGATCAGCGCGTGCTTGACCCTGGCCCAGAGGCCGCCATCGTGGAGGTGGTCGTGGTCGTCGTGCTCGTGGTCGTGGTGCTCGTGGTCGTGGTCGTGGTGTCCGTGGGCGGGGTGTCCGTGGTCGTGCGCGTCGTGGTGGTCGTGTTCGTCATGGTGGTGGACGCCGTGGCGGGCCGGCTGGGTGTGGCTCATGCGATGGCTCCCTCGGCCGGGACGTCCGGGTGGTGGTGGGCAGGATCGGGAGACAACGCGTGCTCGGCGTTGTACAGGGCATCGGTGACGAGTCGGGCGATGTGCTCGTTGGCGACCCGGTAGTGGATCTGGACGCCGTCGCGGCGCGTCTGCACCAAGCGGGCCATGCGCAGTTTCGCGAGGTGCTGGGAGACCGAAGGGGCGGGCTTGCCCACGAGGAAGGCGAGCTCCCCCACGGTGAACTCCCGCCGTGCCAGGGCCCACAACAGCCGCACGCGGGTGGGGTCCGCCAGCATCCGGAACACGCCGACGGCCAAGTCGACCTCGTCCTCGGTCGGCAGACTGACCTGCATATGTGCATCCATACGCAGATAGTAGCGGCCGGCGGGCGTGGCGCACATCCGCCGGCGCCCGCCGACCTTGCGGCAGTGTCAGGCCTGCCCGCTCCCGGCGATGTTCACGTGCCACAGGATGCCGAACTTGTCGACCAGTTGGCCGTACTCGTCGCCCCACATCTGGCGCTCCAGGGGAACGATCACGGTGCCCCCGTCGGACAGCCCGGCCCAGTAGCCGCTGAGGGCGTCAGCGTCATCACCGGAGAGGCTGATCTGGACGTTGGTGCCGGGGTTGTACTCCCCCATGCCCGGGACGAAGTCGCTGGCGAAGAGATGCAAGCCGGCGTCGGTGTCCACCGACGCGTGCATCACGCCGTCGGCGTCCATCCCGGACTCACGGAAGGTGCTCAGTTGGAGCGTGCCGCCGAGAACCTCGGCGTAGAACGCCATCGCGTCGGCGCAGTCGCCGTTGAAGGTGACATACGGATTGAGTTGCTGGGCCATGGGTGTGCTCTCCCTTCGAGCCCGGGGCGGGCTCAGGCCAGCATGCCATTCGGCAAGGACGACCAACAGCCCCCGGATGGTCCTACACCTCGTCGGGGGATCCCCCGGCCCAGGTGGTCAGGTAGAAGATGAACAGCACCGCGGTGATGACGTGCACCACCGTGCACCAGGTGCAGATCTGCCCGATCAGCACGAACTCGGCGAACACCAGGTACAGGACGAACAGCATCCCGACCCCGGTGTAGATCGTCCCCACCAGGCGGCCGCGCCGCAGGCCGAGTCGCCGACCGAGGAACGAGAACACCACGCCCCCGATGGTGTAGAGCAGCCCCAGCAGGGCGACGGGGATGCCGACCACGTACGCCCACTGGCTGGTCGTGACCGATTCGCAGTTGACGAACGTCCCCGACGAGCAGGCGAGCACGGAGTCGGCGGCGAAGTGGTCGTAGGTCAGGTACGTCGACACGGCGAGCGCCGCGATCCAGAGCAGCTTGATCCACAGGGGGCTGGGGTCGGCCCGACGGACGCCGGCGTCCGGGGCCGACCGCTGCTGCGTCATCCCAGGACCCTCTTGGCGGCGACGACGCCGGGCGACATGCACACGTCGGAGGGCTGGTCGTTCGTCAGCTCACAGATCTGGGCGGTCGTGACGTTCGCGGCGCCCAGGATGCCCTGCGCCTCGGGGGAGTTTGTGTCGGCGAGCTTCGCGGCAACGGAGTCACCGGTCTTGCCGGGCAGGTAGCCGCCCTGGGTGAACGGCTGCAGGAACGGCGTCCCGCTCGTGTGCGTGCCCCAGTAGAGCCACGGGTAGCCGGTCATGCCGTGCTCCTGGGCGATCCTCTCGTCCTCGGGCGAGAGCTTCTCGAGGTCCTTGCCCTGGGCGTCCTTCATCTCGTAGCCCTTGAAGACCAGGTGGTCGCTCGTGTAGGTGGAGTTCAGGTAGGAGACGGTCGGGATGCTGCCGAGCTCACCGCCCGGCGGCGTCTTGGCGGCCTTGAGGCCTTCGAAGTCACCGAACCGTTCCAGGGCGATCGTCAACGGCCAGCGGGTGAACCCGCAGTAGGAGCAGTACTCGGCGCCGATGTAGAGGAGTCGCGGCTTGCCGTCCTGCATCTGCACCTGCCCACCCGGGATCGGCGTGGCCGGGGAGACGGTCAACGAGCCGGGACCGACGGCGTCCAGCGACCCGGCGGGGACGTCCTTCAGCGCGGCGACATACGCCTCCGAGCCACCCGCGGCCTGCGGACGGTTCATCCCGACCGCGATGATGACGCCCACGACGACGAGGAGGAGTGCCGCCACCCCGGCCGCGATGCCGAACATCCGGTTGCGGCGAGCGGTCGCCGCCGCCCGTTCGCGCTCTGCAGCGAGCCTGGCGCGCGCCGATGCCTGCGCCGCACTGTTCTGCTGCTTGCCTGCCTTCGCCATGATCTCCCTGTCCGTCGACGATTCGCAGCACAGCCTACCCAGCGCGTCGAACCCGCGGCACGTGCTCGGCAGGAGGACGACCCGCCGGGAGGATCACTCCACCGTCCGGTCGGCCCGGGCCAGCACTGCGGCGGGGATCGTCACTCCCAAGCGGGCGGCGGCTCCCTCGTTCACCGAGAGTTCCAGGTCCTTAGCCGTCTCCACGGGGATCTCCCCGACCTTGGTCCCGGACTTGAGCATCTCCGCCGCCATGCGTCCGGTCTGGACGCCCTGGGCGCGATAGTCCACCGCGTACGCGGCCAGCGCCCCGCGCGTGACCGAGTCGGGGTCCGACACGATCAGGGGGACGCCGTTCGCCTCGGAGACCTGCACCACGGATTCGATCGCGGACACGATCGTGTTGTCGGTCCCGACGAAGAAGGCGTCGACGTCCTTCAGCGACTCCGCCGCCTGGGCGACCTCGGAGGAGTTCGCGACCGTCGCCTCGCGCACCTCGAGCCCGAGCCCGGGGGCGGCGTCCTTCACCATCCCCGCCTGGATGTGGCTGTTGGTCTCCGCGGAGCTGTACAGGAGGCCGATCGTCCTCGCCTCGGGCAGGATCTCCCGGATCAGGGCCAACTGGTCGGCCACCGGGGGGAAGTCCGAGGTGCCCGTGACGTTGCCCCCGGGCTTCTCGAGGCTGGCGACCAACTTGGCCCCGACGGGGTCGGTGACGCCGGCGAAGAAGATCGGCTTGTCCGGAATCGCCTGGGCCATGGCCTGCGCCGTGGGGGTCGCGATGGCGACGATGATGTCCTTGCTGGCGAAGGAGGCCGCGATGGACGCCAGGGTGGCCTGGTCACCGGAGGCGTTGCGATCCTCGTAGACGACGGCCTCGCCCGCGTAGCCGCCCTCGGCCATGCCCTCCTTGAACCCCTCGCGCAGGTCGTTCAGCGAGGGATGGTCGACGATCTGGGCGATGCCGATCTGGTACACCTTCGCCGGCTGCACGGTGGCGGTGGGGGCGGCCGAGCAGGCGGCCAACCCGACGGAGGCGGCGGCGAGCAGGGCGATCACGGAGCGGCGAGAGGCAAACGGCATGGCCTCATTTTCCTGTCCCGGGCACGGCAGCCACAACGGCGTCTCACCGAGGGTCAGCGGTCACGTTCCTTCGACCTCTTGTCGCGGCCCGCGAGGACGACGGCGAACGCGGGCGCCACCTTGGCGCGGGTCTCCAGCACATCGGCCAGGGACTTCCACACGGCGGGCTCGACATCGGCGAACTCGGTCCCCCGCGCCCACACGAGGACGGTCTGCGCCGCTACGGCGTCCAAACCTGAGGCGAGCGCGGCGGGTGTCGCCACGTCCCCCAACCCGAGCGCGCGTCCGAGTTCGGTCAGGACCATCCTCCGCGGGTCGTTGCCCAGATCCTCGGGGAGCTGCAGCACCTTGGGGGCCCACCCGGCGAGGCGCCAGTCCCCCGAGACGGAGGCAGCATCGGCCTTGGTGGTGTAGAACCCCGGAGCGAAGGCAGCAGTCATGGGGGCCAGCCTAGTGCGAGCTACCCTTGCGGCATGTTCGGACGTTGGGGAATGACGCAGCCTCGCATGGTGGACCCGCGCCTCGCGCTGGCGGGACGTGACGAGTCGATCCTGCCCGGGGGTGCGGTGCACGACATCTTCGGGGTCGACGTGCGCGACACCCCCGAGGGCTCGGAGGTCGCGTACTTCGCGCTCGGCTGCTTCTGGGGTGCCGAGAAGCTGTACTGGATGACGCCCGGCGTCACCAACACGGCGGCCGGTTACATGGGTGGCTTCACGAGGAACCCGACCTACGAGGAGGCCTGCTCGGGGCGCACGGGCCACGCCGAGGCGGTCCGGGTCACGTTCGATCCCTCCCGCGTGAGCTACGACGAGTTGCTCCGCATCTTCTTCGAGAACCACGACCCCACCCAGGGCATGCGCCAGGGCAACGACATCGGCACCCAGTACCGCTCCGCGATCTACACCACCAGCGCCGAGCAGGCGAACGCCGCCGCCGCGGCCCTGCAGCGCTACGGGGACGCGTTCCAGGAGGCCGGGTTCGGCGAGGTCACCACCGAGCTCGTGACCGAGCCCACGCCCTTCTACTTCGCCGAGCCCTACCACCAGCAGTACCTCTTCAAGGTCCCCAACGGCTACTGCCCCGTCCACGCCACCGGAGTCACCTGCGGCTGAGGACCACATCTACCCAGCGCCGAGGGCTCGGGTTCGGTGCGCCGAGGGCTCGGGCTCCGGCATCGGCGTCCGTGCACCTAACCGGCCGGGTGGCCGAGCTGGGCCGGTCCCACCCGGAAGGGCCGCATCATCTCGTTGTCCTCGTGCTCGACGATGTGGCAGTGCCACACGTAGCGACCCGCCGTGTCGAACTGGGCCCGCAGCCGCGTGACCTGACCCGGGTAGGCGATGACGGTGTCCTTGACGCCGGTCTCCCAGGACTCGGGGGGCACGGGGACCGAGCCGGGTGCGACCTGCACCGTGCCGGCCTCCTCGTCGACCTCGATGTCCTGGCGGTCCACGACCTCGAACTTCACCTCGTGGATGTGCATCGGGTGGGCGTCCGCCGTGGCGTTGTACAACTCCCACACCTCCGTGGTCCCCGTCGCCGGGGTCTCCGTGACGGCGTCCATCCACTCGTGGTGCTGGAAAGTCGCAGGCCCCGTCCCGGGGTCGCCCTTGATGGTGCCGAGCATGGCCGCCGCCGGCGCGTCGTCGAAATGCATGGACATCATCTCGACCAACGCCAGCTTCCTGGTCTCCGTGGCGACGGGCAGGGGCGTCCGCGTCGGCAGCAGGAGGTTCGCCGGCGTGGTGGTCGGATCCGGGCCGACGGGCGGCGCCACACGGAACAGCAGCACCTGACCCGTGGTGTCCTCATCGGCGACGGGGAAGTCCTCGCCTGGGACGCCGCCCCCGAACGGCTCATCGGGGCCGACGTTGCACAGGACGTGGTCGCCCACGGCCACGTTGGTGAAGTCGACGACCAGGTCGGCTCGCTCGGCCGGGCCCATCAGCAACCGGTTCCCGTTGGTCGCGGTGAGGTTCACGGGCGCGCCGTCGAGGAAGCCGCCCTCGTTCCCGATCTGCCAGACCTCCACACCGGGGATGGCGCCGAAGTCGAGGATCAGGAATCGGGACTGGCAGCCGTTGAGGAGCCGCAGCCGGTAGCGCCGCTGCTCGACGATCTGGAAGGGCCAGGTGGCGCCGTTGACCATGATGGTGTTGCCGAAGAACTCCGGGTTCCAGATCGGTGAGATGTCCGACTCCGGGACGAAGGGCCCCGCCACCTCGTCGAAGAACTCCCGGCTGTCGGGGTAGAAGAGCGAGCCGTCGTCGTTGAAGGATCGGTCCTGGATGGCGATCGGGATCTCGTAGTAGGTCTTGTTCGACGGGAACTTGTCCCCCTCCTGGGGCGCGGGCCCCGGCAGGACGGCCTTCAGGCCCGTCGTGGCGTCCAGCACCTCGTCCTGGGGGCCGCCCCGGATGATGTAGAAGCCGGCCGGACCGGCGTAGACGTTCAGCCGGGTCAGGCCGAGGGTGTGGTCGTGGTACCAGTTCGTCGACGCGCGGTCGGTGTTCGGGTACTGGAAGGTGGCGCGACCGGGGCCCCACTCGGCACCGAACGTGGCCGCCGCCTTCTCGGCGAAGAATTCGTACCACGTGCCCTCGGTTGCGTAGTCGGACGGGATGTCGTTCGCGGCCGGGAGGTACCAGGCCTCGGGGTAGCCGTCGCTCTCATCGCCGACGCCCGCGGCACCGTGGACGTGGGTGACGATCGGCACCGGCCCGGTGTACGGCTCTGGTGTCTCCTCGAAGTGGGGCCGATGGTCCCGGTGCATCGTCCCCCCGGGCGGGTTGGCCCAGTGCAGGGTCGGGTCGACCGGCAGCAGGTGGGGCAGGTGGTTGCCGTCGGCGTCCACGAGGTCGTTGATCCACGTCACCCGAACCGGACGCCCCGCCCTCGCCTCGATGGTCAGCGAGGGTGCGTGGTGGAGGAGCGGTCCCTTCCGGGACGCGGAAGACACGGGGCCGTACCCCCACACGGTCGTCTCCGGCCACCCCGGGGGCAGGATCTGCTGGGCGAACTGCTTCATGGAGATCTCGTAGTGGTCCACGTTCTTCCCACCCCGGACCACGGTGGTTCCCGCACGCGGCATCACGGGTGGGATGAGCAGGGCCGTCTGGAACTTGGGCACCGAGTGCGGGTCCAGCGGATCCCCCGTGGTGGTCGAACTGACCGCGCGCGCGGGCACCTCCACTGCCACCGCCCGTCCGTCCACCACCCCCAGGAACCACAGCCCGACTCCTGCCCCCGCTGCCCTGAACAGATTGCGCCGACTGAGCACGGTGATCCTCCTCGTCGAGTCCGTACGGCATCATGGTCAGCCAGCGCGGCCCCGCGCACAAGGGGGCCCCCGACCCCTTTCGGTCGGAGGCCCCTTGTGAAGTGGCTGTCAGAGGCGATTCTCGCCCTTGGCCTCGCCCGGCCACGTGTCGGTCACCGGCTCATCGGTGCCGAAGGGAGCCGCGGGCACATCGCCGACGTCCTGGGTGTCCTCGGCGGCGACGCTGTCCGTGGCGACACTGTCCGCAGCGGAGGCGTCGTCCTTGAGGTCAAAGGCCTCTGGCGAGTTGGTCCGGGACTCCCGGGCCGCCTCGCGCGCCGCGTTCACCTGGCTCTGGAAGTCGGCCACGGTGTGGCGTCCGCGCTCGGCCAAGTCGTGGAAGGCCTTGGTGGCTTCGTCGAAGATTCCCTTGAACTGGTCGGGCATGGCGTCGACGAACTGGCGGAAGTTCGGGTCGACGCCCTCCGGCGTGTGCTCGGCGATCTGCTGGCGCTGGGCCTCGTAGAACTCCTTGGCCTTCTCCGCGAGCACCTGCGCGGCGCCGGCCGCGGCATAGGCGGTCTCGGTCGCGAACTTGAGGACCGCGTCACCCAGTTGCTCGGGGGTGAACTTCTCGCCGGCGGCGAGGTGGGCGTGCTCGGCCTTGACGTCGAACTCCTCGACGGTCTCGCCCTCGGGCTTGGTGGTGGGCGGCTCGTTGTACTGGTCGGACACGTTGTACGGGTCGGACGTGTTGTACTGATCGGACGTGTTGAACTGATCGGACATGTTCACTCCTCGGTGGACGCCGGAGGTTCCGGCTGGGGTTGGGGTACGTCGGCCCCTCCGTCCGGGTGGACGAACGCCAGGTAGACGGAGATGAGGGCCTGCTTCTGGGCGGCGGTCAGGGCCGGATCGGCATGGACGGCCCGCTCCACCGACGTCGGACGGACCTCGTCCGGGTCGATGATGCCGGCGCGGACGTACAGGGACTCGGCCGACACCGACAGGGCGGTGGCGAGCTGGTTCAGCACCTCCGCGGACGGTTTGCGCAGCCCACGTTCGATCTGGCTGACATAGGGATTGGAGATGCCCGCCCTCTCGGCGAGCTGCCGCAACGACATCTCTGCCGCACGACGCCGGGCCGCGATGAAGTCACCCAGCGGCAGCCGCTCGTGCTGCTCGATGACCTCATTGCGTTCCATGTCACAAGTCTGCTAGCAGGAGTTAGCACTGACAACCCCCCGACCCCCGGATGGCTACCCTGATGTCCCCCCGACAACGCCCTCAGGGTGCAAGCCCCGGCAGCAAGCGGGCAGGGCCGCTACGCTGGCGCGGGACACAATCGAAGGAGACCGCCGTGACCTCACCGGACCAACCGATCCCCGGCATGGGCGCCATTCCCGCGGAGGGGGGCGTCGCCTTCCGCGTGTGGGCACCGCACGCCGACGCGGTGGCGGTCTTCGGCGACTTCAACGGGTGGGACGCCGAGGCTGACGCGCTGGCGTCCGAGGGCAACGGTTTTTGGTACGGCTTCGTGGCCGGGGCCGAGGTGGGGCACGAGTACAAGTACCAGGTCACCAACGGCGAGAACTCCTTCTCGCGCGTCGACCCCTACGCGATGCAGGTGACCAACTCCGTCGGCAACGGTGTCGTGTACGACCACTCCTCCTTCGACTGGGAGGGCGACACCGCGCACTGCCCGCCCCACCACGAGTTGGTCATCTACGAGATGCACATCGGGTCGTTCGGGGGGCAGGATTCCGAGGGCGCCGTCGGCCACCTCGACGATGCGATCGCCCGCCTCGACCACCTGGTCGACCTCGGCGTGAACGCGGTCGAGGTGATGCCGATGGCCGAGTTCGCCGGCGACATGAGCTGGGGTTACAACCCCGCGCACATCTTCGCGGTCGAGAGCGCCTACGGCGGCCCCGACGCGTACAAGGCGTTCGTGAAGGAGTGCCATCGTCGCGGCCTGGCCGTCATCCAGGACGTCGTCTACAACCACTTCGGCCCGTCCGACCTCGACCTGTGGCAGTTCGACGGGTGGAGTGAGAACGGCAAGGGCGGCATCTACTTCTTCAACGACGACCGCAGCGAGACCCCGTGGGGTGACACCCGCCCCGACTACGGACGCGGCGAGGTGCGGACCTTCATCCACGACAACGCGCTCATGTGGCTGCGCGATTACCACGTGGACGGCCTGCGCCTCGACATGGTCCCCCACATGTACACCCACCAGGGCAACTACCTGCCCGAGGGCTGGTCGCTCATGCGCTGGATCAACGACACCGTCCGCGAGGAGTTCCCCGGCCGCATCATGATCGCTGAGGACCTGCACAAGAACCCCCTCATCACCGACGACGCCACCGACGGGGCCGGCTTCCACGCGCAGTGGGACGCCGCCTTCGTCCACCCGGTCCGCGCCGAGCTGATCTCCCCTGACGACGACGTCCGCTCGATCGGCGCGATCGCCGACGCGCTCGCCCACCACTACGGCGACGCGCTGGAGCGGGTCATCTACACCGAGTCCCACGACGAGGTCGCGAACGGGCGGGCCCGGGTGCCTGAGGAGATCGAGCCCGACAACGCGACGGGCTGGCCCGCCCAGAAGCGGTCCACCATCGGCGCGGCCCTGGTGATGACGGCGCCCGGCATCCCGATGATGTTCCAGGGGCAGGAGTTCCTCGAGGGTGGCTGGTTCCGCGACGACGTCCCGCTGGACTGGAAGCGGCGCGACGACTTCTCCGGCATCGCCCGCCTCTACAGCGACCTGATCGACCTCCGCCTCAACCGGGGCGGGGTCACGCGCGGCCTGACCGGGCGCGGACTGACGATCCACCACATCAACGAGGACGACAACCTGCTCGTCTTCCACCGGTGGCTCGACCACGGCCCCGGCGACGACGTCATCGTCGTGGTCAACCTCTCCGCGTCCCCCATCGAGTACCGGCGCATCGGCCTGCCGTCCAGTGGGTTGTGGAAGCTGCGCTTCAACTCGGACGCCACCCTCTACAGTTCCCTGTTCGGCAACTTCGAGAGCTTCGACCTGGAGGCCTACGAGGAGGACGCCGACGACATGCAGTGGCACGGCAACGTGTCCGTGGGCCCGTACTCGGTCCTGGTGTACAGCCAGGATGCGTGACGTGATCCGCTCACGACGGCCGGTCGACTCCCTGGACGAGGAGGGCCGTACCCTGTTGCTGTTCGAACACCGGGTCGTCGAGCTGAGCCCCCTGGCCCAGGCGGTCTTCGAGGCTGCCGCGGAGGGCATCTCCGTGGACGCGCTGGCGGACCACCTCGTCGCCGCCTTCGGCCCGCCGACGGAGGAGACCCCCCGCGCCGCGGTCGAGCGCGTCGTGCAGGAACTCCGCCTGGTGGGCGCCCTGGAGCCCGCCGACGACAGCAACCCCGATCCCGTGAGGAGCCAACCATGACCCCCACCACCTGTGTGCGCGTCCCCCACGTGCTCCTGCCCTCGGCGTCCGTCGACGTCCACCGGTGGGCGGTGATCGCGTGCGACCAGTTCACCTCCCAGCCCGAGTACTGGGCCCAGGTCGAGGAGATCGTCGGCGACGCCCCCTCGACGCTGCGGATGGTGCTACCCGAGCTGCACCTCGGGGAGCCGGACGTCGCCGAGCGCGTCCACGCCTGCCAGACGGCGATGCACGACTACCTCAGCCGCGGGCTGCTCGAGCCCCACGAGGCGATCGTCCTCGTGGAGCGCACCCTCAGCGGGGGCGTCCAACGTGGCCTGGTGGTCGAGATCGACCTCGAGGCCTACGACTTCACGTCCACGGCCACCACGCCCGTGCGCTCCACCGAGGGCACGGTGCTGGACCGTCTACCGCCGCGCATGGCCGTCCGTCGGGACGCCCCGCTGGAGTTGCCGCACATCATGGTGCTGTACGACGACCCCGACGGCACCATCCTCGCGCCGGTGGAGGCCGTCCGGGACGCGTTGCCCGTGGCGTACGACGTCGAGCTGATGCTGGGGTCGGGGCACGTGACCGTGCGCCTCATCGAGGACGCCGCGGTGCAAGCCGCCATCCTTGCCGGCCTCGGCGCGCTCGTCGAGCCCGCCGCGTACGCGGCCCGCTACGGCCTGGACGCCGAGCACCCCTTGCTGTTCGCGATGGGCGACGGCAACCACTCCCTGGCCACCGCGAAGGCGATCTGGAACGAGCACAAGGCCCAGGGCGCCGGGGCGGACGACCCGGCCCGTTGGGCGCTGGTCGAGCTGGTCAACCTGCATGACGCCTCGCTGTCGTTCGAGCCGATCCACCGCGTGGTGTTCAACGGCCCCGCCGTGGCGGACGCCGTGGTCGCCGACCTGGACGCGGTCGAGCGCCGGGCCGAGTCCCTCCAGACCGCCCTGGACGCCGTGGCGTCCGGCCCGGCCGACGGCGTCCAGCGGATCGGCGTCGTGCGACCGGCCGGCATCTCCGTCGTGGAGGTCACCCATCCGAGTCACCAACTCGCGGTGGGCACCCTGCAGGCTGTCCTCGATCGGTGGCTGGCCGCGCACCCGGACGCCGAGATCGACTACGTCCACGGGGAGGACGTCGCCGCGGACCTGGGCGGGCGCGACGGGAACGTCGCCTTCCTCGTGCCCGGCATCGGCAAGGACGCGTTCTTCCGCTCCATCGCCGTGGACGGTCCCATGCCGCGCAAGACTTTCTCCATGGGCCACGCCCGCGACAAGCGCTTCTACCTGGAGGCCCGCGCGATCCGGTGAATTTCTCCCACGCGGCATGAATACGACAGGGAGTCGGACTAGGCTCGTGGCACCGAAGCACCAGCTACGAGGAGGTCTTACCAATGGAGCATGAGATCACCGAAAACCCACTACGGGGTGTCGAGGCCACGATCGGCTCGGGTCACTACGGCGTTTTCGACCAAGGCGCGCACGTGTGGTCCTGGCAGCCCGATGGCGCGGCCCCCGTCCTGTGGATGAGTGCGAAGTCCTGGTTCGCGGATGGCCAGCCCATCCGCGGCGGCATCCCGATCTGCTTCCCGTGGTTCGGCAACGGTCGGGCCGGGGACCAGACCCCCGGACACGGCTTCGCGCGCCTGGCGACCTGGCACCTGAGTGACCTGAAGGACACGCTGGACCGCGACGGTCGCCTGATCGTCGAGTACACCCTCGACAACGCGATGACCGGCGAGCAGCCCGATTGGCCGCACCGCTACAGGGCCCGCTACGTGGTCAAGTTCACCCCCGAGTACCTCGGCCTGACGTTGGAGATCACCAACACCGGCCAGAGCGTCGTCCCGCTCGACAACGCGCTGCACACCTACCTCGCCGTCGGTGACGTGCGTCAGGTCAAGGTCAGCGGTCTCGACGGCGCGGAGTACCTCGACAAGGTCACCGGACGAGCCGAGATCCAGTCCGGCGACGTCACGATCACCGGCGAGACCGACCGTGTGTACCGCTCGACCGGCGAGGTCACCCTCGAGGATCCCGTGCTCGGCCGCAAGCTGGTCATCGCCAAGTCCGGCTCGGCGAACACCGTGATCTGGAACCCGTGGGTCGACAAGTCCGCCGCGATGCCGGACTTCGGCGACGACGAGTGGCAGGGCATGATCTGCATCGAGGCCGCCAACGCGCTCGCCGACCAGCTCACCGTCCGCCCGGGCGAGACCCACACGCTGCGCCAGCGCATCACGCTCGCCTGACCCTCTCCGACAAGGTCACGCCCGCCATCCCGCTAGGGTGGCGGGCGTGACGCTGCTCGAACTCCACGGCCTGGGTGCCCGCGTGCCGGTCACGGTCCGGGGCGAACGCGCGTCCGAGGCGGCGGACGCCCTGCGTCGCGCCTGGTCGCGGTGCCTCAGGCCGCGTGGCAGCGAGGTCGACGCCGAGCCCCTGACCGCCGAGCTGAGTGGCGACGTGGACGCCTTCCTGCAGGGGTTCACCCAACGGGTGACGGGCGCCGTGATCACCGCGCAGCGCGGCAAGTTGTTCATGTTCCACTCGGGGGCGGTCACCGACTCCGCAACCGGCGCCGCGATCGCCTACGTCGCTGCGGGCGGCACCGGCAAGACGACCCTGTCGGCCATCCTCGGGCGCACGCACGGCTACGTGAGCGACGAGACGGTCGGCTTCACCCCGAACGGCCGGATCCTCCCCTACGAGAAGCCGCTGTCCGTGCGCCCCCGTCCCTTCGCGGGCGTGAAGGAGGAGGTCTCCCCCGACGACCTGGGCCTCGTGCGCGTGCACACCGAGCCTTACCTCCACCGCTTCGTCCTCATCAAGCGCGACGAGTCGCTGTCGTCACCCGTGGTCGAACGGCTGTCGGTGGCGGACGCCATCGTGAAACTGGCCTCGGAGAGTTCGTCGCTCAGTTCGCTCGAGCGGCCCCTGCGTTCCTTGGCCGCGTTCCTCCACCGACGCCCTCCGACCCTGTCGATCACGTACGCCGAGGCCGAGCAGGCGCGGGACATCTTGCTCGAGGCCCTGGCCGAACCGGCGCCCTGACC
Source organism: Propioniciclava sp. LT432 (assembly GCF_059515965.1). Classification (NCBI taxonomy): domain Bacteria; kingdom Bacillati; phylum Actinomycetota; class Actinomycetes; order Propionibacteriales; family Propionibacteriaceae; genus Propioniciclava; species Propioniciclava sp. LT432. The sequence continues at coordinate 96,819 of NZ_JCAKNE010000014.1, forward strand.
TCAGCGGTGGTTGTCGACGGGGCCGGGTGGCCACGCCTTCGCGATGACCTTCCCCGTGATCCGGTCGGCCGGGACGAACGTGGCGCAACCCTTGGCGTCCGTCGCGCCGCGACAGGCGGCGACCGAGTCGGCCGAGTTGGAGCGGTGGTCCCCCAGCACGAGGTAGGAGTCCGCGGGGACCTCGATCGGCCCGAAGCAGCGCGCCGAGCGGGGTTGACTCTCGCAGTCCAGCCCGCCCGCGGTGAAGGGGATGTCCTGGTGCAGGTACGGCTCGTCGACGGGCGCGCCGTTGACGACCACGCGGCCGTCGGCGTCGCAGCACGTGACGGTGTCACCCGGCGTGCCGAGCACGCGCTTGACGGTGTAGGTGCGATTCGAGATCCCGATGCCGGTCACGTCGCCGAACAGTCGCACGGCCGCGATCAGGGGATTCGCCTCGGGGGGACGCCTCGGATCGTCCCAGGTGGTGCCGTGGCCGAAGATGATGATGTCCCCGCGCTGGGGCGGGGAGTTCAGGTAGGGCAGGTTGGAGGAGAGGACGCGGTCGCGGACGCCGAGGGTCTCCTGCATCGACCCGGACGACACGCTGTGGACGCGTACGACGAACGCCTGGACCAGGGACACGATCGCGAGCGCCACGAGGATGTTGCCCAGCAACACCAGCCACAGGGGCGTCGGCCGGCGCGGGCGCCTGGTCGAACCGAGCGGCGCGGGCGCCTCCTCATCGCTCATGACTACCCCTTTCACCGCCAGCATAGGGCGTGGCGCAGGGCGTCCGGCGGTTGGCGGCGCGACAAACCCACGCAGGCGCGTCGGCGGTGGACGCACTGGGGGGAACCCGCGGCGAGCGGACCCGGCGCGTGTTGGCTAAGGTGTCGCCCAAGCACGTCCATTTCAGGGAGGAAATGAATGTCCCGCATCGCGTCTGACAAGTATCGCTCCAAGGTGATGTCGGCCCAGGAGGCCGCGAAGTTCATCAACGACGGCGATCGGGTCGGCTTCTCCGGGTTCACCGGCGCCGGCTACCCCAAGGCCCTGCCCGAGGCCCTCGCCCACCGGATCAAGGCCGCCCACGAGGCCGGCGACGAGTTCAAGATCGCCTCCTACACGGGCGCGTCCACCGCTCCGGAGCACGACGGCGAGCTCGCGGCGGTGGACGGCATCTCGATGCGCATGCCGTACCAGTCCGACCCGGTCATGCGGAACAAGATCAACGCCGGCGTGTCGGAGTACAACGACGTCCACCTGTCGCACTCGGGCCCGCAGGTGCGTCACGGCTTCTGGGGCGACCTGGACGCCGCCGTCATCGAGGTCACGGCCATCAAGGACGATGGCACGGCGATCCCCAGCTCCTCGGTCGGCAACAACACCGTCTACCTCGAGAAGGCCGACAAGATCATCCTCGAGGTGAACTCGTGGCAGTCGCTCGACCTCGAGGGCATGCACGACATCTACGCGATGGGGCTTCCCGGAACCAACCGGCCCATCCCGATCATGAACCCCGGTGACCGCATCGGTTCCACCACCTACAACATCGACTGGGAGCGCGTCGTCGCCGTCGTCGAGACGGACGCCGAGGATCGCAACTCGCCGTTCAAGCCCTTGGACCAGGACTCCAAGACGATCGCCGAGAACCTGCTCGACTTCCTGGGCAACGAGGTGAAGCAGGGCCGGATGCCCAAGAACCTCCTGCCGATGCAGTCGGGTGTGGGCAACATCGCCAACGCGGTGCTGGTCGGCCTGAACGAGGGCCCCTTCGAGCGCCTGACGTCCTACACCGAGGTCATCCAGGACGGCATGGTCGACATGATCGACTCGGGCAAGCTGCTCGTCGCGTCGGCCACGGCCTTCTCCCTGTCGCCCGAGGCCGCGGCGAGGATGAACGACAACGCCAAGAAGTACCGCGACCACATCGTGCTGCGCCCCCAGGAGATCTCGAACAACCCCGAGGTCATCCGCCGACTCGGCGTCGTGTCCTGCAACGGCATGATCGAGGCCGACATCTACGGCAACGTGAACTCGACCCACATCATGGGCTCCCGCATGCAGAACGGCATCGGCGGCTCGGGCGACTTCACCCGCAACGCCTACATCTCGTGCTTCGTGTCGCCGTCGCTGGCCAAGAACGGCCACATCTCGGCGATCGTGCCGATGGTCTCGCACCACGACCACACCGAGCACGACGTGCAGGTGATCATCACCGAGCAGGGTCTCGCCGACCTGCGCGGCCTGTCGCCCAAGCAGCGGGCCAAGGTCATCATCAAGAACTGCGCGCACCCGGACTACCGTCCGATGCTCGAGGAGTACCTCGAGCGCGCCGCGGCCCACGCCAACGGCGAGCACACGCCGCACGACCTCAACACGGCGCACGCGTGGCACCGCCGCTTCCTCGAGAACGGCACGATGAAGGCCTGACCCTCCATCACCTGTTCGTCCCGACCGGGGCGTCGGCTCGCGCCGGCGCCCCGGTCGGCTTTGTCGGGGACGCCGTGCTGCACGGGGCTCCGTGCCCACCCCGGTAGACTCGGCGGCATGTCCGACCCGTCCGCGCAGCCCACCATCGGCACGGCCGTCCGGACGGTCGACCCCGGGGTCGATCACCGCAGCGGCGAGCCCAGGCGCCCCGTTCTCGTGGCGCTGGCGTCCGGCCTCTTCCTAACCGGGCCCGCGTTCGTCGTCGCCGGGCTGCTCTGGGCCTTCTGGCGCAGCGTGCGCGAGTTCCCGGACGCGGCGTGGCTGAACGGGGTCGTCGAGACCGAGCCGGGCAGCCTGGTCCGCGTCCTGATGGTGGTGGCGCTGTTCGTCGTGACCCTGCTCATCGGTGCCGGCGGCATCATCGCCGGCCACTACGCGTGGCGCGGCTACGGATGGGCGCGGCGCGCCGGGATCGTCGCGGCCTCGATCTCCCTGCTGGCGCTGCTGATCAACTGGGTGGCCTGGCTCGGGATCCCGCTGATCGTGCTGGGGGCGGTCCTGTTGTGGACGCCGTCGGCCCGGTCGTTCTTCGAGCGATGGCACCTGCGTCGGCACCCGACTCCGCCGACGATCGAGGCGCCAGGCGACGTGTTCTACGGTCCGCTCCCCCGCTATCGGTAGGCTCCGGCGCGTGGACACACGCATCCTCAACGCCCTGGGCCGCATCGTCCGCGACGTGGCCCGAACCGGCCTGCGCGAAGCCGTACGGCGATCGACCGCTCCCACGCGACGTGAGCCGGCGTCCAGGCCGTCGGCACCGAGGCGGCGCGGCGCGCCCACGGCGTCCGGGTACCCCGGGGACTTCCGGGGGATGCCCCCCGTCGAGTACGCGCCCGTGCGCGGCGACCGCCCCGATCCGGGCGAGGTCGTGTGGGCGTGGGTTCCCTATGAGGAGGACCACTCCCGTGGCAAGGATCGCCCGGTCCTGCTGGTCGGGCGCGACGGGCCGTGGCTCCTGGGGCTGCAGCTGACCAGCCAAGACCACGACTTCGACGCGGCCCAGGAGGCTGCCGCGGGACGCCACTGGGTCGACATCGGGCACGGCGCCTGGGACAGCCAAGGTCGCCAGTCGGAGGTGCGCGTCAACCGCGTCCTCCGCCTCGACCCGGACGCCGTGCGTCGCGTGTCGGTGTCCCTGCCGAGGGACCTGTTCGACGAGGTCGTCGCCGGGATGCGCCGACACCTCTGAACCCGATCCGCCCAACGTCGCGCCCATCGTTCATCTTGACGTCGAGGCAATTTCACCAACGGGACACCTCTTCAGGGTTGGCTCGGATCGTGGCCATGGTGGCCACGCATTCGCGAAAGAAGGTTCCATGTCCATCACGCGTCGCTCCCTCCTGGGTGCCACCGCCACGGCAGGCGTCCTCGCCGCCACGGGCCTCCCCGCCTTCGCTGCTCCGGCCATGGGCAGGGGCAAGTCCGCCCTCACCGCAGCCCCGGCCGCCGGCCAGCTCGTCCTGAACACGATCACCGATGACGGCAACGTCGCGCTGCCGCAGGGCTTCAAGGCCTGGCGTGTCGGCACCATCGGCGTCGAGGACCTCCTCGCCGACCGCAACGGCTCCGTCATCGGCAAGACCCCGTCCAACCTCGACGGCACCGGCGCCTTCGACTACGCGGGCGGCGTCCGCCTGGTGCGCAACCACGAGTGCCGCGCGAACTCGTCGGTCCCCGTGCCGCTGGTCGAGGGGACCGTCTACGACGCGGCCGTGCCCACCGGCATGGGCGGCAACACGGTCGTCGAACTGACCGCCAACGGCCAGTTCAAGCAGCAGTGGGTCGCCCTTTCGGGCACGATCCGCAACTGCGCCGGCGGCGAGACCCCGTGGGGCTCCTGGCTGGCCTGCGAGGAGGACACCACGAAGGCCGGCACGACGGTGACGAACCGCGCGGGCCAGTCGTTCACCACCGAGAAGGACCACGGTTACGTCTTCGAGGTGTTCCCCGACGTCGTCGCCAAGCAGATCCCGCTGCCGATCAAGGCCTGGGGCCGCGCTGTCTGGGAGGGTGCCGCCATCGACCCCGACCTGACCAAGGCGTACATCACCGAGGACACCGGCCGTGGCCTGTTCTACCGCTGGACCGCCCCGGAGGGTGAGAAGATCGGCGCCTACATCGCCGAGCAGTTCGGCGAGGACGCTGGGGTCCTCCAGGCCGCCCAGGTCGTGCGCAACGGCGTCCCGCTGGTGCACTACGGCCAGCTGACCGCCGACGATGTCGACAAGGCCTACCCGGTGCGCTGGATCGATGGCGGCGAGGACCGCCAGGCGCAGGTCAAGAACCTCCGCGACCAGTTCCCCGGCGCGACGCAGCACCCGAAGGTCGAGGGCTGCTGGCCCGACGCCGAGGGCCTCTGGATCGCGATCTCCTACACCAACCAGGGCCAGGTCGACTCCTACAAGGCCAGCCATGACATCGACATGACCACCGACAGCGGCATGATCGCCTACTACTCGTTCGCTGACGAGACCATCACCATCAAGGACTACTACGCGACGGGCAACAAGGACGGCGGCGTCGTCCTCGGTGACGACACCGAGGACATCAAGCAGTTCAACGGTCCCGACAACATCACGGTCAACAGCAAGGGCCTGGTCGTCATCACCGAGGACGGGGCCAACCCCTGCTCGCTGCTGGCCATGTCGCACACGAAGAAGTCGGTCGAGTTCGCCCGCGACCTCGCCGCCCGTGGCGAGTGGGCCGGCCCGTGCTTCAACAAGTCCGGCAACATGCTGTTCGCGAGCATCCAGGGTGACTGCACCTACGCGATCACGGGTCCGTTCAACGCGATCCTCTGATCTGGTCCACCCCCGACGGCACCGACAGCCGGCGTCCCCCACGGGATGCCGGCTGTCGCCCTTCCCGGCACCTGCAGGATCAGGTGCCGCGCTCCTGGGCCGCCTTCGGGTTGACGAAGTAGCTGTCATCCATCGCCGGGTCCGGAGCGACCGGGACGAACTGGCGACGCAGGTGCTCAGCCACCCACTCGCGGCCCTCCACGGCGTCGCGGGCGGCGTTGACCTGGTCGCACTGGTCCTGGTTGAGGTAGAACTCGATCGCCATGACGGCCCGGTTGGCGCGGTCGAACGCCTCCAACTCCTCCCCCTCGGCCGAGCGCGCGACGAGCCGGTCGACGGCGCGCTGGACGGTCTCGCGGCGCATCCGCCGCTTCAGCTTGGGCAGCAAGTCGATCTTGCCGTCCTCGCTGACGATGATCACCATGGCCCCGCGTCCGGCGCCGGCCAGGTAGCGGATGGCCGAGTTGTAGCGCGCCCCGCGCCCTGAGTCCCCCGTGCCGGTCGCGACCCCGTCCAGGATGACGCCCACGGCGTGGACGCGGCCGTCCGGGCTGACGAGCACCGCGCCATCGATGCCGGTGGCGGCGGTCAGCACGCGCCCGGCGAGGCGGCCGGGGGCGATCTTGTGCGCCTGCGGCAGGAGGCGGTCCGCCTCGGCCGCGGCGTCCGGGTGCACGACGAGCATGGTGCCGTGGGACTGCCGGGCGCACGCGACGGCCATCTCCCACAGGTGGCGGGCGTTGCGCGCGCTGGCTTCGGGGAACACCAGGTCGACGGTGTGGGTGAACTCATCCTCGTCGAGGCGCTCGCGCGGGAGTTGCGGCAGCCCGTTGTCCATGCGCACCAACGGCGTGTGCTGGTGCCAGAGCTCCCAGGAGCCGTTGCCGCTGATCGTGGCGGTGAACACGTAGTCGGAGTCGGCGGCGTATGTGTCGGCGAGCGTGCCCAGCCCGTACACCTCGCGGCCGTCGCAGAGCAGGTGCAGGTCGGCGGTCGACATCTCGAGCACCTTGCGGAACGACCGCGTCAGCGCCACAGGCACCGGGTGCTCCAGGGCGATCTCGACGGCCAAGTCAGGATGACCCTGGTGGGCCAGCAGGATGGAGCCGGTACCGGCGCGCCCCTCGTACGGCTGCGCCGACACGGCGTCCAGGGCGTGGCGGACGCCGTGCGCGAGCTCCTGCCCGGAGCGATGGGCCAAGGATGAAACGAAGACGTCCGCCGCGGCCCGCAGGACGGCGTCCGGGTCGACGTGGAGACGTGTGCCCGGAACGCGGCGGTCGAGCTCGCGGCTCGCGGCGTCCAGCACGCCGGTGACGCACGCCTCGGGGAAGCTGCGCGGGGAGGCGTCACCCGCCGGCGTCCGGCGCAGGCGCGCGAGGTCGCTCCAGGGGTCGGCATGGATGGCGAGCACGGGGACGACGATCCAGTCCCCGACCGGGACACCGATGCCGGCGAAGTACTGGCGTCCCTCGGTACGGGCTGCTTCCGCGAGCTTCCCGGCCATCACCTCGCGGCGGACCTGGGACTCCGCCGCGGCCAGCGCGGCCTCGTCGTCGCCGGCCTCGCGGCGGGCCTTGGAGCGGAGGAACTTCTGGTGGGCACGCTCCAGCGAATCGGCCAGCACCGCACGATCGAAGTGACCACGCGCGGGCTCGACCGTCACCTGCCCGTTGTCACGGAACCCGATGAGGTAGGCACGCGGGTCGATGTTGGCCCCGGCCCGGTCGAGGACCTCGTTCGCCAACTGCTCCAGGGACCACCGGAACCCGGCCTGGTGCTCCCACATCTCCGCCACCTGCGAATCGTGACAGGCCGGCGGCGTCTGCGCTAGTCAGACTGCACGTCGGCCCGTCACGCGGGCTGATCAGGCGTAGAAGCGGTTCAGGAACGTGGCCACGACGGCCGGACGCTGCTCGCCCTCGATCTCGATCGTGGCGTCGGCGACGAGGTGGATGCCGTTGCCCTTGACCTCGGAGGCCTCCTTGATCGTGACGACGAGGCGGATGCGCGACCCGACCTTCACCGGGCTGGTGAAGCGGACCTTGTCCAGGCCGTAGTTCACCTTGGTGGTGACGCCGGTGACGTCGAACAGCTCGCTCCACATCGGCACGAGCAGGCTGAGGGTGAGGAAGCCGTGTGCGATCGGCGCGCCGAACGGGCCGGACGCCGCACGCTCGGGATCGACGTGGATCCACTGGTGGTCGTCGGTGGCGTCCGCGAACGTGTTGATGCGGTCCTGGGTGACCTCGATCCACTCGGACGGGCCGAGGGTGGTTCCGACGACGGACTGGACATCGGCGAAGTCGACGACGGTCTGGGCCATGGTGGTGCTCCTTTGTTCGTGGGGTTCGTTGTTCGTGTGGTTCGTGGGTGGTGCGGGCTCAGACGAAGGCGCCCTTGCCGGTGAGCGCACGCCCGACGACGAGCGCGTTGATCTCGTGGGTGCCCTCGTAGGAGTAGACGGCCTCGGCGTCCGCGTGGAAGCGCGCGACATCGGTGTCGAGCGTGATGCCGTTGCCGCCGACGACCTCGCGGGCCAGCGCGACGGTTTCGCGCATGTGCAGCGAGGTCCACATCTTCGCCAGGGCGGAGTCCTCGTCGCGGTACTCGCCGCGCCCCTGCTTGTCGGCCAGCGCGGCCACCATCGACAGCGAGGCCGTGAGGTTGCCGAGCATGCGGGCGAGCTTCTCCTGCACGAGCTGGAAGTGGCCGATCGGGCGTCCGAACTGCTCACGCTCCTTGACGTAGGCCAGGGCCGCCTCGAGGGCACCGGCCTGGACGCCGGTGGCGATCCACGCGACGTCGGAGCGCATGACGCGCAGCATCGCGGCCACGTCGGAGAAGGAGTTCACGTTGCCGAGCCGCTGCGACTCCGGCACGCGCACGCCCTCGAGGGTGATGTGCGCGTTCTGCATCATGCGCAGGGCCGTCTTGCGCTGGATCTTCTCCAGCGTGACGCCGGGGGCCTCGCGGTCGACGAGGAAGCCCTTGACCCGTCCGTCGGCCTCGTCGCGGGCGAACACGACGAGGTACTGGGCCGTGAAGGCGCCGCCGATCCAGCGCTTGGCGCCGTTGATGACCCATGCGTCGCCCTCACGGTGGGCAGAGGTGGCCAGCCCGCCGGCGATGTCGGAGCCGTGGTCGGGCTCGGTGAGGGCGAACACGCCGGTCAGCTCGAAGCTGCGGATCCTCGGATCCCAGGCGGCGAACTGCTCCGGCGTGGCGCCGATGCGGCAGGACGTCCGGAACAGGCCGGCCTGGGCCGTGTAGAAGGTGGCGACCGAGGCGTCCGTGCGGGCCAACTCGAAGATGCGGAACCCGTGGTAGAGCTGGCTGGGGTTCTCGCCCACGGCGTCCGGCTGCATGAGGTTGAGCGCCTTCAAGGGCTCGAGCACTTGGTAGGGGAACTCGCCGGCCTCCCAGTGGTCGTTGACCAGCGGCTTCACCTCGGCGTCCAGCACCGCGCGGAGCTGGCGCAGGACGCCCACCTCCGCCTCGGACAGGCGGTCGGAGATCCCGTAGGGATCACAAATCGCGTACAGGTCGGCGGCCACGTCAGCCCCCCAGGCCGAGCAGTCGGACGGCGTTGTCCTTGAGGATCTTGGGTCGGACCTCGTCGACGAAGGGGGCCTGCTCGAACGCCGCCAGCCACTTGGCGGGCTCGATCAGCGGGTAGTCGGTGCCGAACAGGACGCGGTCACCGAACATGCGGTTCGCGCCCTTGACCAGGGACTCCGGGAAGTACTTCGGCGACCAGCCCGACAGGTCGATCCAGACGTTGGACTTGTGCGTGGCGATCGAATTCGCCTCCTCCTGCCAGGGGACGCTCGGGTGGGCCATGATCACCTGCAGGTCGGGGAAGTCCGCGGCCACGTTGTCGAGCAGCAGGGGGTTGGAGTAGCCCAGCTTGATGCCGTAACCGCCGGGCAGCCCCGCACCCATGCCGTTCTGGCCGGTGTGGAACAGCGCCGGGACCTTGAGCGCCTGCACGGCCTCGTACAGCGGGTAGTACCGCTCGTCGGACGGGTCGAAGCCCTGCACGGAGGGGTGGAACTTGAATCCGCGGACGCCGAAGTCCTCGACGAGGCGCCTGGCCTTGTCGACGGCCTTTTCTCCTTGGCGGGGATCGACCGAGCCGAAGGGGATCAGGACGTCGTTGTTGCGGGCCGCACCCTCGGCGATCTCCTCGGAGCTGACCGGCGGGTGCTTGAGGTTGGTCTCGGCGTCCACGGTGAAGACCACCGCGGCCATGCCCCACTCGCGGTAGCGCTCGGCGATGACGTCGAGCTTGGGCGTCCGGTCGGAGGCCTTGAAGTACTTGGCGGACGCCTCGTTCAGGGCGTCCGGCAGGGAGAGGTGCCCGTGGTCGGAGCACTCGATGTGGACGTGCATGTCGATCGCGGACACGGCTGCGACGTCGACGGCGCATTCGTAACGCATGGTGGGCCTTTCGGTGGGGTGGGTGGCCTCAGCCGGCCTGCGGGGCGGCCTGGAGCTCCTCGGGTAGGGGCGGGAACGTCTCGCCCACGGGGGCGAGCTTGCCCTCGAACAGGCCGGACGCCTCGGCCGACAGCTTCTCGAAGGTCCAGCCGCCGTCGGCGTACTCGGTGACCGTCGGGGTCGGGTGCGAGAACAGCTGGAGGCGGTCGCCGCCGATGCCGATGGCCTGGCCGGTGATGTGCGCGGCGTCGTCCGAGGCGAGCCAGGCGACCAAGGGCGCGACGTCGTCGACGCGGCCGAAGCCGAGGGTCTTGCGGAAGAAGTCGGGCATGGCCTCGCCGCGCTTGTCGGCCTCGACGGCGGCGTTGAAGTACGGCACCGTCTCGGTCATGGCGGTGGCGGCGACCGGGACGACCGTGTTGACCGTGACGCCGGCCTTCTTCATCTCCAAGGCCCACGTGCGGACCATGCCGACGATGCCCGCCTTGGCGGCGGCGTAGTTGGTCTGGCCGAAGTTGCCGTACTGGCCAGTCGGCGAGCCGATCGTGATGATGCGGCCCGGCTGGTTGTGCTCCTTGAAGTGACGGTAGACCTCGCGCACGCAGGTGAAGGTGCCGCGCAGGTGCACGTTGATGACGGTGTCGAAGTCGTCGTCGGTCATCTTCAGGATGGACTTGTCGCGCAGGACGCCGGCGTTCGTGACCAGGATGTCGAGGCGACCGAAGGCGACCAGCGCGCCCTGGATGAGGGCCAGAGCCGTGTCGGTGCTGCCGACCGGGGCCACGACCGCGGTCGCCCGGCCACCGGCCTCGATGATCTTCCGCACGGCCGCGTCGGCGGCGTCCGGGTTGACGTCGTTGATCACGACCGCCGCGCCCTGGCGGGCGAGCTCCGTGGCGTAGGCGAGGCCGAGGCCCTGACCCGAACCGGTGACGATGGCGACCTTGCCGTCAAGTGCTCCCATGGCCTTCTCCCTTGATTGCTCCTGTGTGCTTGAGGTCCATCGCAGCAGTAATCGTTGGAAAAGTCAATGATTGGTTCTAGGAATCGTGACGGATTGTTAGTATTGTGCGAGCAGGACCACCTGAGGAGACCCGATGACAGCCACCCGCCCCGCAGCCGAGAGCGACCGGCTGTTGACGTCTGAGCTCGCGCAGGACCCGGGTTTCCTGTTGGTCCGGGCGCGCAACATCGTCCAGTCCGGGGTGTCGGAGCGTTTGGATGACCTCGACCTGCGGGTGCGCCAGTACTCGGTCCTGACGCTCGCGTGCAGCGGCGAGGCCCCGACCCAGCGTGAACTCGCGCAGTTCCTGCAACTGGATCCGGGTCAGATCGTCTCCCTCATCGACCCCCTCGAGCAGCGCGGGCTCGTCCAGCGCGTGGTCGACGAGAACGACCGCCGCAACAAGCTCATCGTCGCCACCCCCGCCGGACGCGCCCTCCAGCGCAAGGCCAAGGCCCTGTGCGACCAGGCCAACGAGGAATCCCTGGCCGCGCTCTCATCGTCCGAACGGACAGCGCTCCAGCAACTCCTCTTCCGCGTCGCGTTCTGAGCGCCCCCGCCGAGGGCTCGGGTTCGGGACGCCGAGGGCTCGGGTTCGGGACGCCGAGGGCTCGGGTACGGGACGCCGAGGGCTCGTTGACGCCCCCTGTTACTGCGCTCGTGTGACGACTGTGCCCTGGCGCAGAGCCCGCGGGATCTCAGCGACTCGGTCGACGACGGCGATGAGTTCTTCCACGATCTCGTCCTCTGCCGGAGAATCCACCTCAACTGAGTACCGGATCCCGGTGGACGCCCAGGACTCGGAGAAACCTCCGTCGGCACGCACCCTCACGCCGTCGAGCTGAATGCCCAAGCGGGCCGCCTCCCGGTACAGGTCGTTCAGGACGCACGCAGCGACCGACGCGTGGAGAAGGTGCGCCCCGGTGAACGCAATCGACAGGTCCACCCCCTCGGCCGTCCAGCGATGATCGAGATGGACGCCCCCATCAGCGGCAGGCTGACGAAGGCTGCCGGCTGAACACACAACGTCAAAATCCATGAGTCAACGGTGCCTCCACACTGGGGCGACCGCAATCGCCCGGGGAGTCTGGGTGCGTGGGCCGTCTCTGGACACCGGCGCCGGGTAGGGAGAAACGCCCAGACAGGTCCGCCACTTCAGGACAGGCACCGAGGATGAAACCGGCGCGGACGTCCTCACCCGGCGGGTCACTCGAGCGCCCAACTCGACCGCCCAATTCGGCCGCGCCCAGCGCGTCCGCCCGAAAGGGAACGCCGCTCGCCCACGATCGACCGCCTGTTGTCGGCACCGGTCGCGCGCCGGACACTGTGGGAGTGGGCGGGTTCAGTGGTCGGGGCGCTGGTTCGGCACCCGGACGGTCCGAGGGGCGTGTGGTCGTCGGGCGGCTTGGTCGCTTGGTGTGGCTGGACAACCTCAAGGTGGTGCTGATCAGCCTGATCATCGCGATCCACGGCGTGCTCAGCTACTCCAGCGTGGAGGTGTGGACCTACACGGAGCATCGGGAAGTCACGCTGGACCCCGTCGTGGAGGCGGTCCTGTTCTTGGTGGTGGCCCCGTTCGGGTTGTCGATGATCCCGCTGTTGTTCCTGGTGTCCGGGATGCTCACCCCCGGCTCGGTGGAGCGGAAGGGCATCGGGGGGTTCGTCGTCGACCGTCTGATGCGGTTGGGGATCCCGTTCTCGGTGTTCGTTTTCCTGCTCGAGCCCACCTTGGTCCACTGGTTGAGGCGCGGGGTGGGCGCGGCGGAGGGATCGTGGGTCCAGGAGTACCTGAGCGCTGGCCGGATCGATTCTGGACCCTTGTGGTTCGTGGGAGTGTTGTTGGTCTACTCGCTGGCCTACGCCGCCTGGGTGCGATTCCGTGGATTCAGGGGCACACGGACGGCCGGCGCCAGCGTCTCGCTCCCGCGGCTGCTCCTGGTCAGCCTGGGCGTGGCGGCGGCGTCCTTCCTTGTTCGTTTGGCTTATCCGTACGGGTCGGAGGCCGGCCCGAGTGACCTGAACTTCTGGGAGTGGCCGTCGTGTGCGGCCGCCTTCGGGCTCGGGGTGGTGGCCGGACGCCGCGGCTGGCTGGAGGCGGTGCCGTGTCGCCTGTATCGGGGTTGTCGTTGGGTGACCGTGGTCGCCCTGTTGGCGATGGTCGGAGTGCTGTCCGTGGCGGGCTGGACGAATCAGTTCGACCAACTCCTCGGCGGCTGGTCCTGGCTCGCCGTGGCGTTCGCGGTGGCCGAAGGGCCGCTGGTCGTCTGCGGTCCGGTGTGGCTGCTGGGGGTGGCGCAACGGCGCCTCAATGTCCGCCTGCCGGGGGCTGCGGCCCTGCATCGGGCTTGTTACGCCGCGTTCATCGTCCAGGGATTCGTCCTGATCGGGCCATCGGTGGCACTGAGGCCGGCGACCCTTCCCGCCGAGGTCAAGGCCCTGCTCGTGGCGCTGGGAGGGCTCGTGGGTTCGTATGCCCTCGCCTGGCTCTTGGTGCGGTTGCCGGGTGTGCGGCGGGTGTTGTAGCACCAACCCGAGCCCTCGGGCGCACCAACCCGAGCCCTCGGCGACCCCAACCCGAGCCCTCGGCGTCCCCAACCCGGTCCCTCGGCGCTCCGAACCCGAGCCCTCGGCGCTCCGAACCCGAGCCCTCGGCGCGGTAGGGGCGAGCCCTCGGCGAGGGCCCGCCCCCAGGATCAGCTCTTCGCGCCGGCCAGCAGACCGTCGACGTCGGCGGGCTTGTTGACGAAGCCGAACTTGGTCATGAGCTCACCCATGGCCTTGACCTTGTCGGTGCGGACGGGCCCACCGAAGTCCTCGAGGATCATGGTCTTGGCCAGCTCGGGCTTGACCTTCATCTTGTCGACGGCCACCTGGCGCACCTCGTCGGGGTGGGACTGCGAGTAGTCCATGGACTCGTTGATGGCCTTCTTCATGGCGTCGACCAGCGCGGGGTCCGACTTGATGAGGTTGCCGGACGTGAAGTACATCATCGTCGGGTGCCCGTTGACGGTGTCGGCGCCCACGTGGGTGAGGATGCGCGCACCACCCTGCTCGATGATCGACATGAAGGGCTCCGGCGTCCACACGGCGTCGACCTGGCCGGCATTCAGCGCAGCCTCCATGTTCGGGAACGGCAACTCGACGAACTTCACCGCCTTCGGATCGCCACCGTCCTTCGAGACGGCCTCCATCGTGAGCAGGTCACCCATGGAGCGCAGGGTGTTGATCGCGACGGTCTTGCCCGCGAGGTCCTTCGGGGACTTGATGGCGCTGTCCGCCTTGGTGAGGATCGCGTGCGAGCCCTCCTGGGGGTCATAGGTGTAGGACGCGATGACCTGGACGTCGAGACCCTTGTCGCGCGCCTGCAGCAGCGACGGCGGGTTGCCGGTTCCGAACTGCATGGTGCCGGCGACGACGGCCGGGACGAGGGCCGCGCCGCCCTGACCGGTCTCGAGGGTCACCTCGAGGCCCTGGTCCTTGAAGAACCCCTTCTCCATGCCGAGGTGGATGACGGCGGTAGGGGCGATGGGGAGGGCACCCACGGTGACCTTCTTGAGTTCCCCGCCGGCGGCAGCACTGCCCCCGGGAGCGGCCGGGGCACCGGCCTGGGGAGACGAACACGCGGCGAGGGCGATCGCCAAGGAGGCGGCGACTGCCGCGACGGTGAACTTCTTCATGGGTGGTGCCTTTCTTGGTGGTGGAGCGGGAGCTGGAGGTCAGGGGATCAGATGGTGAGGGTGCGCAGGTCGTGCTTGCGGACCTTGCCCGTGGCGGTCCGGGGCAGTTCCTCGATGACGACGATGTCGCGCGGCATCTTGTAGCCGGCGATCCGGGTCTTGAGCTGGGTGCGGATCTCGTCGACACCCGGGGCGTCCGCGCCCGGGACGACGAACGCGCGTCCTGTCTCGCCCCACTTGTCGTCCGGCACGCCGATGACCGCGGCGTCCCGGACGCCGGGGATGTTCATCAGCGCGTTCTCGATCTCGGCGGGGTACACGTTCTCCCCGCCCGAGATGTACATGTCCTTGAGGCGGTCGCGGATGTACAGGTAGCCGTCGGCGTCCATCGACCCGATGTCGCCGCTGTGGTACCAACCCCCCTCGAGCGCGCGCTCGGTGGCCTCGGGGTTGTTCCAGTAGCCCTTCATGACGGCCGGGCCGCGGGCGATGATCTCGCCGCTCTCCCCCGGCTCGACGTCGTCGCCGTTGAGGTCGACGATGCGGTACTCGGCGAAGAAGTGGACGCGCCCGGCCGAGCCGACCTTCGCCAGGCTGTCGCGCGGCTCCAGCATGGTGATGCCCGGGGACGCCTCCGTCATGCCGAAGCCCTGCATCGTGGGGACGCCACGGTCCAGGTAGGTGCGGATCGTCCGCTCCGGCAGGGGCGAGCCGCCCACCATGACCGCGCGCAGCGACGACAGGTCGGACGCCGCGAACTCCGGCGAGTGCGACAGCAGGTCGAGCATGGACGGGACCATGAACGTGCTGGTCACCCGGGAGCGGGCGATCTCGGCGAGGACGGCCTCGGCCTGGAACCCGCGGTGGATGATGATGCGGCCGCCCAGGGTGAACGTCGGCAGGGTCATCATGTTGAGCCCCGCGATGTGGAACAGCGGCGCGACCGCGAGGTGCACCTCGTCCTGGCGGAGGTCCTGCCCGATGAGGGCATTCACGTACTGGTGGAAGAGGTTGCCGTGGGTGAGCATGGCGCCCTTCGGGTTCCCCGTCGTGCCGGAGGTGTACATGATGAGCGCGACGTCGTCCTGCTGCACCGCGACCTCGGGCATCTCGGGGCCGCCGGACTGCAGGAAGGCCTCGAAGGGCTCCCCGGTCGCGCCCTCGTCGACCGCCAGCCACCGCCGCACGTCGAGGCGGGGCGCCAACTCCGCGGCCGCCTCGGCGAGCTGCCCGCCGTACACCACGACGGACGGCGCGCTGTCGCGGAGGATGTACTCGATCTCGGGGGTGCGCAGGCGAGGGTTGATCAGCACGCAGATCGCGCCGATCAGCCCGGACGCGAAGAACGTCTCCAGCACCGCGGGGTGGTTGAAGGAGACGACCGCGACGCGGTCGCCGTGCCGGACGCCGGCGTCCACCAAGGCGTTGGCCAGGCGGTCGACACGCGCGGCGAAGTCGGCGTACGTCGTGGTCGCACCCTCGAACTCGATGCAGACGTCGAGCGGGCGGACGGCTGCGCGTCGCGCAGGCCAGGTCCCGATCCCGAGGTTCATGCTTGCTCCTTTGCTCGCCGCACCGCTTAGACTCGATTACAAAGCACATCGTTGAAGAAGTCAATAGATTTGATTCATAACGGTTACATCGCGGCCGCCGGACGGCTAGCCTCGGAGCATGCACCCGGAGCAGTGGGAGGCCGATGTCGTCCTCGCCGACGGCGGCACTGCCCGCCTGCGTCCCGTGGCGCCCACGGACGTCGCGAAGCTCGTCGCGTTCTACCAACGGGTCTCGGACACGTCCAAGTACCTGCGCTTCATGCAGCCCCACGCAGAACTGACGCAGCAGGAGCTCTGGGACGCCACCCACCCGGACCAGCGCGACCACGTGGTGCTCGTGTTCGAGCTCCGCGACGAGCTCATTGCGGTCGGCCGGTACGACCTCCTGCCGGGCAGGTCCGAGCGCGTGGCGGACGTGGCGTTCCTCGTGAGGGACGACCAGCAGGGACGCGGTGTCGCCCACCTGCTCCTGGAGCACCTCGCTGCCGTCGGGCGTGAGAACGGGATCGTCCGGTTCGTGGCCGAGATGCTCCCCGAGAACCGCCGGATGATCCGCGTCTTCACCGGTGCCGGCTACTCGGTGCGCCCCGAGTTGGTCGACGACCTGGTCATGGTCGACTTCTCGCTGGAACCGACCGAGGACACCCGCCGGCAGGCCCGGAGGCGGACGCTGCGGTCGCAGTCCGCGGCGATCCGGCGCCTGCTCCACCCCGACAGCGTCGCGATCGTCGGGTCGCAGGCAGCCCTGGGGCCGTGGGTGGAGCAGGTCAAGTCGTCGTTCGCCGGCCGCGTGGTCACCCGACTGGCGGAGCCGGAAGACCCACGCACCGCCGGTGAACTCCTGGCCTCGGTGCAGGGTGACGTCGACCTCGTCGTCACCGAGGCCGGGTTCGACCAGCTCGAGGACCTCCTGCGCGAGGCGTCCGCCCACGACGCGAACGCCGTGGTGGCGCTCGCCAACGTCGGGACGCGGCCCTGGGATGCCGACCAGGCGCGCCAGCTGGTCCGGCGAGCGCGGGCGCACGACATCCGGGTGCTGGGTCCGGAGTCGCTGGGCCTCATCTCCACTGATGCGCGGGCGCCCCTCAACCTGACCCCGGCCCGCGGCGTCCGGGCGGGCGGGGTGGCGATCTTCGCCCAGTCGGCCGGGGTCGCGGCCCTGGTCCTGGGACGGGCGCTCGACGTCGGGTTGGGCATCTCCTCGTTCCTGTCGACCGGGCTCTTCGCTGACGTGAGCGGCAACGACGCCCTGCGCCACTGGGGGGCGGACGACGCGACCCGCGTGGTCCTGATGTCGCTGGACACCATCGGCAACCCCCGCACCTTCCACCGCGTGCTGCGGCGGGTCGCCGCCGAGAAGACGGTCGTGCTGTTCGCGCCGGCGCGTGCACTACGGAGCGTCGCTCCGTCGTCGGCCGGGTTGCCGCGCATGCCGGACGAGGCGATCGCCCAGGTCATGCGGCAGACCGGCGCGGTCGTGGTGACCAGGCGTGACACGTTCATCGACGTCGCCCGGATTGCCGCACGGCAACCGGCGCCGCGCGGGGTGCGGGTGGCCGTGGTGTCGAATGCCTCGCGCCTGGCCGACCAGCTGGCGTTGGCATGTGCGCGCTACGGGTTGCGCGCCGCCCACCTCGTGTCCGTCCCCGGGGGGCCCGAGGTCGCCGCCCACCTGGCGGAGGCCGCCCACGCCGAGGCCGCCTCCGGCGAGGTGGACGCCGTGGTCGTGGCCGCGGTCGAGATCGGTGTGCCGGTGCTGGCCGAGGCGCACGCGCGGTTGACCGTCGTCGCCGGAGCGGGGACCGGGGTGCCCGTCCTCCTGGTGACCGTCGGGCTGAACCCACCCACGCTGGAGCGGCCGCCCACGGACGAGGTGGGCTCGCTGCCCCAGTTCGACAACTACGGCGAGGCCCTGGAGGCCCTCGGGCTCCTGGCGCAGGCACAACCGCTGCGCGGTTGGTCCCCGACCCCCGTGCCGTTCGACCACAACGCGGTGGACTCCGTCGTGCACGCCGTGCTGGAGGATGCACCGCAGGGACGCGCGTTCGCCGCTGGCGAACTGGGGCCGCTGCTCGGGGCGATCGACGTGGCGATGGCGCCGGGCGCCTCGGGCGTGCGGGTGAGCGTCCGGGCGATCGAGGACGGGATCCTCGGACCGGCGGTGTCGATGGGGGTCGCGGGCATCCCCGTGGAGGTGTTCGCCGACGTCGCGTGGCGGGTCCCGCCCCTGGACGCCGCCGTCGCGCACGGGATGATGGCCGAGTTGCGCGCCGGCGTCCTGCTGGCGGACGCGGGCGAGCCCGCCGCGGCGGAGCTCGCACACCTCATCGCCCGGGTGGCCGCCCTCAAGGACGCGTTCCCCGAGGTCGTCGAGCTGACCCTGGACGTGCTCGTCGGCCCCGGTGGCGTGACCGTGGCGGACGCCGCGGGCCGGGTCCTGCCCATCCCCCACGAGCGGGACACCCTCGCGCGCCGGGTGGACTCGTGAAGCCGGTCGCCGTCCACTCCCCCGAGCTGCTCGGCTACAGCTTCGGTGATGACCACCCGATGGGTCCGCGCCGGGTCGAGCTGGCCTGGTGGCTGGCCGGGAAGCTCGGCCTGGACGCCGGCGTCCGGCTCGTCGAGGCACCGCCGGCGGACGACGCGTGGCTGCGGCTGGTCCACACGGACGACTACCTCGCCGCCCTCGCGGATGGTCTCCCCCACCCCCACCGCGGCATCGGATCGGACGACAACCCCCTCGTGCCGGGCCTGGCCGCGGTGGCCGCACGCATCGTGTCCGCCACCGTCGAGGCTGCGCGTCAGGTGTGGACGGGCGAGACCTCCCGGGCGGTGAACCTGTCCGGCGGGCTGCACCACGCGCTCCCGGGAGCAACCGCGGGCTTCTGCATCCACAACGACGCGGCGATCGCGATCCGGTGGCTGCTCGACCACGGGGCCGGGCGCGTCGCGTACATCGACCTCGACGCCCACCACGGCGACGGCGTCGAGCGCGTGTTCTGGGACGACCCGCGCGTCCTGACGATCTCGCTGCACGAGTCGGGGTTGCACCTGTTCCCGGGGACCGGGTTCCCCCGGGAGGTCGGCGGCGAGGGAGCGCGCGGCCGTGCTGTCAACGTGTCCTTCCTGCCGAGCACGACGGACACGCCGTGGCTGCACTCGTTCGCCGCGATCGTGCCGCCCCTCGTGGAGGCCTTCGGGCCGGACGTCATCATCAGCCAGCACGGCGCCGATCCCCACCGCGCGGATCCGCTGGCCGACCTCTCCCTGTCCGTGGACGCCATGACCCTGGCCCAACACCTGGTCATCGACCTCGCGGACCGCTTCGCCGGTGGCCACTGGGTCGGCCTGGGTGGCGGCGGCTACAGCCGGGACGCCCTGGGTCGCACGTGGGCTTCCCTGTTGGCCGCCGCGCAGGGCGTCCGGCTGGATCCGCGGACGACCCTGCCGACCGAGTGGGTGGAGATGGCGGACGGCAAGGGCTCGGCCACCCTCGGCGATCCCTGGGCCGAGGCCGACGCTCACTGGACCGACGACGTCCGGACGCACTGGCCCAACGCCTCGATCGTGGCGACGTCGCGGGCGGTGTTCCCGCACTGGGGGCTCGAGCCGTACGGCGGGAGCCGCGATTCGTCAGGACCCGGGAGAGGCCGACCCTGACCAGATCGCGGCTCGACGGCACGACGGGGCGGCCCCGCAGGGCCGCCCCGTCGTGTGGATTGGGACTACAGCTTGATCTTCACCACGCTGCCGCCGCCCTCGATGGGCCCGATCGAACCCAGGGTGACGTAGGCGTAGCCGCCACGGACGGCGACGCCGTACGGCTGGTCGAGCTCACCGGCCACGACGCGGTGCTCGTCGCCCCACGGGGTGATCTCGCGCAGGGAGCCGACCGGCCCCGCAAACAGGCCGTCGGTGGTGAGCTCCACCGCGTAGAGCGTCCCGTCTGCGGCGACGTCCAGCGAGGTGACGTTGGTGAGGCCGGTGGCGTAGGCCGCCGGGTCCTCGCCGGGGACGACCCGCCAGACGGTCGACGAGCCCTTCTCGAACGGGAAGCCGACGAGCTGCGACACGTACCAGGCGCCATCGGCGCCCTTGACGACGTCGGTCGGCACGGCGTCAGCGGGGAACCCCGGGAACGGGAACGCGCCCGTGGTCGGGACCGCGTCGAACTGCGCCAGCGTGGAGCCGTCCTTGCGGGTGGACACGAGCGTGTTGCCGCCGGCGTCGGTGTACACGTAGCCGTTGCCGTGCGCGACGATGCCGGTCGGGTTGCTGTCGGGGTCATCGTCCCAGTCATTCGCCGGGTCGGCCTCGAACTCGAGCGCATCGAACGCCAGCTGCCGGCTGGCCGCACGGTTTCCACGAGCCAGTTCGCCCTCGAGCACGGTGCCCAGCCAGGCCCCCTCGTCGCCGAACGCCTCGCGGAATTCCGGACCCGCACCGAGCCCGATGGTGACGGCGTATTGCTTGGAGGATGTGAAGACGACGTCGAAGGGCCCGAACGACTCCGTCTCCCCGGCCAGCGACGGCAGGCCCGTCACGACCCGCTCGACGCTGCCCTCGGCGACCCTCGCGATGGCGCCGGTGGCGCCCAGGCACGCGAGGCCCGCTGCAGGGTGGTCGTGGCAGTTGCCACCTTCCTCGCCACCCGTTCCCGACTCGGCGACGTAGAGCTGGCCGCCGGGCGCGAACGTCAACTGGCGGGGGCTGTTCAGTCCGGTGGCGACCTCTTCGCAATGGCCGGCGGCGGCAGCAGGGGGACCGCCCAACAGGGCGGCCATCAGCACAACAGAGCCGGCCGCAGCCAGGCGTCGACGGGTCTTGATCGCGTACACGGGTGCCTCCTGGCAAGGCCACCATTGGGTGAGGGTGGCCTTACTGCTGCACCCTAGGTGTACTGGGCCACGACGTTCATGACAGGCGGCTGGTCGGGGGTAGTCCTCCGAGTGCGCTGTGGCGTCTTTGAGTGTTGTAGGTCTCCAGCCAGGGGTCAAGGGCGTCGCGGCGGGCCTGGTTGCTGGTGAACACGTGGCGGTAGGCCCACTCGGTGGTCAGGGTGCGGTTGAAGCGTTCGACCTTGCCGTTCTGCCAGGGGCAGTGGGGTTTGATGAACTTCTGCTTCGCGCCAATGGTCTCGACCGCGTCGATGAACGCTCGACCATGTCGGTAGGCGAACGCGTTGTCGGTCATCACTCGCTCGATGCTGGTGATGCCGTGGGTGGCGAAGTAGGCCGCGGCTCGCAGCAGGAAGCCGGCGCAGGTGTCGACGCGTTCATCGTCGTGGATCTCGCTGTAGGCCAGGCGGGAGTGGTCATCGACCATCGAGTGGACGTAGTCGTAGCCGATCTTGGGCCGCTTGTTCTTGGCGACGATGGTGTCGGAGCGTCCGTGGGCCCGCCAGCCGCCACCGTCGGGGATCTTGCCCAGCTTCTTGACATCCACGTGCACCAGTTCGCCGGGACGTTCGCGTTCGTAGCGGACCGCGGTCTGCTTCGAGGTGCGGATCACCTGGCCGGTCATCGGGTCCAGGCAGGTCAGGGGCGGCATGCCCCGTCGGTGCAGGATCCGGGTCACGGTCCGCGGCGCGAGCCCGAGTTCGGCCGCGATCCAGTCAGGGCCGCGTCGGTGCTCCTGACGGGCGGCCACCACCAGGTCCTCCACCGTGGCTGGTGTCGCGGTCGGGCACGCGTGAGGACGGCTGGACCGGTCATGCAGACCGGCCTCGCCCTCGGCGTCCCAGCGTGCCAGCCAGCGGTGAGCACACTGACGTGAAATCCCCATCGCCTTCGCTGCATGGGCGACCGGCCAGTGCTGGTATCGGACCCGATCGACCAGCAGCTTGCGGCCATGAAAGTTGAGGCGGGCGTTACGGTGGGACACGAGGACCTCCGGGTGTGAGATGTGACCTTCGACAAGCCACACCCCACCCGGGGGTCCTCCCTCACGTCAATACCGACGCGCTGTCACCAACCTCTTGGC